>MGPH01000011.1:2298-101843 GCA_001797365.1 Deltaproteobacteria bacterium GWA2_45_12 | reverse complement strand
CATCCTAAACTGGAATCGCGGGGAGAAGGCATTCGCCAAAGCAGATCAACTGCGCGCCCAAACTAACCTGGACCTGATCGTCAAGAAAACTACATCTGAGAGAGCCTTACAGCTCAAGCGCTACCAGGCCTCTCTCAAGGCTTTGCGTTCAACCCAACAGGTCAGTGGGTTGGCGGCTGAACATCAAAATATTGAGGACTTTTTTGAAAAAGGTCTCGTGACGAGCACCTTGGTGATTGAGACGCACCGACAGCTCTATGACATCACCCGCACCCGTAATGAACAAGAGCTAACGGGAGTGGACGCCCTCTGGCGGCTCTACATCCTCGACGGAACATTCATGGAGGGCAAGATATGATTATTCGAATTTTAACTTTCTTATGTGTTGTTTTAACGATCCAAGGTTTCGCTGTGGCTGAAGATCATCACGAACATGACGAAAAGTCGGAGCATGAACAAAAAGCGGGTAAAGAACATCAGGATGAACACCAAGACAAAGAGCATGAGGGCGAACATAAGGACAAAGAACATCAGCATGGCGATCATGGGGAGAAGGGATCCAAAGAAGAAGAACATGGTGACGATGAAGAAGAATCTACAGGCGGTGTTGGCCCCAACAACGCGGTCACCGCCGCTGATGAACATGAAGGAATCAAGCTATCACCAAAGGCAACGGAATTTATCGGACTCAAAACAGAAGCCTATGACGGGCAGATGATTCCAAAAGCCGCCTTGGTCTTTTATCAAGACAAGGTTGGTATCTACCGGTTACGGGATGGCTGGTTCAAGCTGGTGCCGGTCGCTTTCAGTTTATCTGAGTCATCTATCCCACAATCAGCCGACCTTCGTCCCGGGGACCAGATTGTGGTCCAGGGAACAGGTTTATTGCGAGTGGCGGAGCTGGACGCCTTCTCGGGAGAAGTTGGCCATAGCCATTAAAAAGGATTGAAACCATCATGATCAATAAAATTATCCATTTTTCCGTCTATCGAAGAAATATCGTGTTCTTTTTGGCCGCTGTGCTCGCCATCGCCGGCTGGGTCACCTTTGAAAACCTACCGATCGACGCTGTGCCGGATATCACCAACGTCCAGGTTCAGATCAATACCACGATTGAGGGCCTGGCTCCCGAGGAGATCGAACGAAACATCACGGTACCTGTCGAAACTACGATGAACGGCATTGCGGGAGTTACCCAAGTACGTTCGATCACTCGCTTCGGACTGTCGCAGGTCACGGTCGTCTTCGAAGACGACATGGATATCTATCGGGCAAGGCAGCTGATTTCGGAGCGATTGCAATCGATCAGTGGAGAACTGCCAGCGGGCGCGCAACCCAAACTGGGGCCCATTTCCACAGGTTTGGGAGAAATTTTTTATTACTCGGTAGAAGCCACCGATATCAAACAGGGCCCGGAACGCCTGGCCCAACTCATGGAGCTCAAGGCGATTCAGGATTGGTACGTGAAGCCCAGGCTTCTGACAGTCAAGGGCGTTGCCGAAGTCAACGCCATCGGAGGGTTTGAAAAGCAGTACCATATCCAGCCTATCCCAGAGCGGATGTCATTTTATGGTCTCCATTTCGACGATATCGAAGAAGCGATTGAAAACAGTCACAAAAACGTCGGGGGCGGTTACATCCAGCAAACCGGCGAGCAATTCGTCGTTCAGGCTGTGGGGCTCTTGCAGAATATCGACGATATCAAGGCAGTCACCGTTAAATCTCTTGAGAATTTCAAGACCGTCACGATCGGGGATATCGCTGACGTGGGACTTGCCACGGAATTACGCACCGGGGCCGCCCTGGTCAATGGCCGGGAGACAGTCGTCGGTATCGCGTTCATGCTCATGGGGGAAAACAGCCGGACCGTTTCTCAAAGAGTCGCCGAGAAACTGGAGGAGATCAAGAAGGGACTGCCGGAAGGAGTCATGATTCAAACCCTCTATGACCGTTCGGAGCTGGTCAATGCCACTTTGGGGACCGTTGAACACAATCTCCTCACGGGGGCCGCTTTAGTCGTGGTGGTCTTGTTGCTTTTAGTCGGTAACATCCGGGCCGCGCTGATCACGGCTGTGATGATCCCACTCTCCTTGCTTTTCACGTTCATTGTCATGAAGTGGTATGGCATTTCAGGGAACCTCATGAGCCTGGGAGCCTTGGATTTCGGTATCATTGTGGATGGCACAGTCATCGTGCTGGATAACTGCGTGCGGATCGTCCACGAGAAAACGCAACACCTCAAACGGGCTCTTTCAAAGGAGGAACTGAAAGCGACCATTGTCGATGCCACCATAGAGATTCGGAAGGCGGCCGGTTTTGGCGGGCTCATTATTATGGTTGTCTTCATCCCGATTTTTGCGCTGACCGGGATTGAGGGGAAGATGTTTATCCCAATGGCTGCGGCATTTGTTGCTGCACTTCTGGGTGCTTTGGTTTTTTCGTTTACCCTGGCTCCGGCACTGGCAAGCCTATTTCTCTCGGCGAAAACAGAAGATAAGGAACCCTGGCTGATGAGGAAAATCACCCGGTTCTATGTACCTATTTTAAATAAAAGTCTTGGAGCCAAAAGGATTGTTGTCGGCATCGCCGGTCTTGCCATCTTGATAGGGGGTATCCTGTTTTCCCTGCTGGGCGGTGAATTTCTTCCCCAGCTCAATGAAGGTTCCACAGCACTTCACATGATTCGTCCAGTCAACGTTAGCATTGATCAATCCGTCAAGATTCAGGAAATGTCCGAAAATCTCATTAAAACATTTCCCCAGGTGGACATTGTTTTCTCGCGTTTAGGCACAGCAGAAATCGCAACCGATCCTATGGGGGTCAATGTCTCGGATACCTACATCATGTTCAAGCCTTTTGATGAGTGGCCCCGTGAAAAGGGAAAAATGACCAAGGACGAACTGGTTCAAGAAATCGGTAAAGCGCTCGGATCGACAATACCCGGACAGCGCCTGGTCTTCAGCCAGCCCATCCAGATGCGCTTTAACGAACTCTTGGAGGGAACGCGCGCCGATGTCTCGGTTAAAGTCTTCGGGGATGATATGGATGAGTTGGCGCGCCTCACCCAGGAAATTCAGGAAGTCGTCAAAGGGGTCCGCGGGGCGGGTGACGTGGAAACCGAGATCAAAGGCACTTCCCCCATGCTCCGCATTCTTCCTCGTAAGGACGTCCTTCATCAATACGGTGTGACTAGCGAGGAAATCCTCCAAGTCGTTGGCAGTTCACTGGGAGGTGAGGAATTGGGGCATCTATATGAGGGAGTTAAAAAGTTTCCGATCGTCTTGCGGTTGAATGAAAAAAATCGCTCTGACCTGGAACAGATCCGAAAACTTCCGGTTGCCGTTGCTGCCAATCTCACCGTGCCTCTTTCGGAGCTCGCTGAGATCAAATTTGCGGAAGGTTATAGCTCCGTCTCCCGTGAAAATTCCAAACGCCGGGCCGCCGTTCTGATCAACCCGCGTGGACGGGACACCGAAAGTTTTGTGAATGAAGCCCAACAAGCGGTTGAAGCAAAGGTAAAAATGCCCTCCGGTTATTTTGTCGAATGGGGTGGCAATTTTAAGAATCTTCAACAAGCTCGGTCCCGCTTGATGATTCTGACTCCCTTGGCGTTGATTCTTGTTTTCTTGATGATCTATACGGCCTTCAAAAACGTCAAGGAAACCGTGTTGATCTTTTTGTGCGTGCCTTTGGCCTTGGTTGGCGGTGTTCTTGGTCTGATTCTTAACGGCTTGCCATTCAGCATCTCCGCCGGTTTAGGATTTATCGCTTTATCAGGCATCGCGGTTCTTAACGGCGTGGTACTCATCAGTTACTTTCATCAGCTTCAAAATGAAGGTCTTTACGGAACAGAGATGGTCAAAAAAGGATCTTTAATCCGTCTGAGGCCGGTGCTGATGACCGCTTTAGTGGATATTTTCGGCTTTCTTCCCATGATGCTTTCAGCGGGGATTGGCGCGGAAGTTCAGAAACCGCTGGCCTCCGTGGTCATCGGAGGGATCATATCGTCCACCTTATTGACCCTGGTGGTTTTGCCGACTATCTACAGTTGGTTTGTGCAGCAGAAGGAAAAAGATGTTGAACTCTAAAATGGAGGATCAAAATGAAAGAAATTAAAGCAATCATACAACCCTTTATGCTTTCCAAAGTCATCGATGCGCTCAAAGAAATCCCTCACATGCCCGGAGTAACCGCTTCAGAAATCAAGGGTTTTGGCCGGGGCCGAGCCGAGGGGATCGAAAACAGCGTGACCGAATGGGGTGTATTATTCGTTCCCAAGGTCAAGCTTGAAACCGTCGTTACCGACGATATGGCCGATCAGGTCGTTGAGACGATTCAAAAAAATGCCCACACAGGAAATATCGGGGATGGGAAGATCTTCGTTTACGAGGTCCAAAAAGTTGTCAAGATCCGAACCGGAGAGTCAGGGAAAGAGGCGATTTAGCGATGTCGACCATTCAGTTCTCGTTGGCGAAGCACAAGCAGCGGTTATGGGTAGTCTTCAGTCTTACGGCGATCTACATGACATAAATGGAAACTTTTTTAATAGGGAGGTGCCTTATGTGGGTAGAAGCTATGCAAAACATCATGTCAAATGGATCGCGTCTTAAAAAGAGAATCCTCGGAAGTATTCTGAATGCAAAAACCCCAATCCTAAAAGCCTTGGGTATTCCCTCCAAACAGCAGTTGGCTGGCTATGAGAGGAGAGTTCAGCAACTGGCACGTCGAATCAATTCCCTGGGAAGGCGTTTGAGAAGATGATCCTAAAAATTTTCTGGGACCAGCAGGCGATCAAGGTGGAGGACCTCAAGAAATATGTGCAGGGATTGAGGCTCAAGCCCAATCCATTAAGTAGATCATCGACGAATTGATGAGAAAATGAAGAGAAGCCCCCAATATTTTTTGGCTCTTCGCGTTTTCTTCGCGGGATCTGTCCTGATCGCTTTGGTGTTCATCGGATATGAGTGTCGCCGGATTATTAGACCCGAATCGACAATTTCTTCGGCCCTGAACGAGAGCCATCAGACCATCCAGAAATTTTTTGATGCTTGGCCCAAAGATCAGTCACTCCCTGAAGATAAGGAAAATAGACTCGCACATGACGAGGAGAGACATGAAGAAGAGTTAGAACTGGAACAAATGAAAGGCTTACAATCCTTGAAGAAAGCATTCATTTTTCTGGTCGTTGGAATCGTTGGGTTTTTATTACTTGGAAAAATCATGAAAAAAGAAAAAGCGAATGAATGAAATAGATAAAAAAGAAGGCTTTGAAGGAAAATGGTATCTCCATTCTCCCATGCGTTACGTGTTGATGGCGGGTTTGCTCACGGGAATCGCCTTTGGTCTGGCCCATCTTCAGATTATTCCTTTGATGGCCGAAAGTATCTTCTACGGCATCGCCATTTTGTTGGGAGGCTATCACTGGATTTGGGAAGGCATCGAGAAGGTTATCAAAGAAAAAGAAATTGGAATAGAGATCCTGATGATGGCGGCCACCATTGGATCCGTGATTCTAGGGATGTGGGATGAGGCGGCTCTTTTAGTTTTTCTTTACGGTGCCGCCGAAGGAATCGAGGAATACACCTACGCCCGAACCAGGCATTCCATTCGCAATCTCTTGGATCTCGCTCCCAAACAAGCCCTCCTGCTTCAGAATGGGGAGGAAATCTTGATTCCGGCAGAACAATTGAAAGTGGGTGATCTTTTCTTGGTTAAACCAGGAGAAACCATTGCGACTGACGGAATCATCGTTAAAGGAGCTTCAAGCATTAACGAGGCTCCTGTTACGGGCGAGTCGATGCCCATTGAAAAAAAAGAAGGGATGAAAGTCTTTGCCGCAACTTCCAATCAAGAAGGAGCATTGCAAATTCGCGTTACTGCCACTTTCGAAGATAATACTCTCTCTAAAATCATTCATCTCGTTGAGGAAGCCCAGGAACAAAAAGGCAAGGCCCAGCTTTTCATCGAGAAATTCGGGAAAAGATATTCCCCGCTCGTCCTGTTGAGTTCCCTTCTTTTGCTGGTCATTCCTTATTTTCTGGGGTGGAATTTTTCCGAATGGGCTGTAAGGGCCGTCGTCCTTTTAGTGGCCGCAGCCCCTTGTGCTCTTATCATGTCAACACCGGTTGCCATCGCCGCCGGAATCGGAAAGGCGGGCAAAAGCGGAATTCTGATCAAAGGTGGGGCTCATTTAGAGAGTCTTGGGAAGTTGAAGGTTGTTGCGTTTGATAAAACGGGCACGTTGACCCAAGGGACGCCCGTGGTGACGGATGTATTGCCTCTAAAAGGAGACGAAAAAGAACTCTTAACACTGGCATTAAGTCTTGAAAGATTTTCTCAGCATCCTTTGGCTCAAGCCATCGTTTCCAAGGCTCAATCCATGAAACTTGAAGCCAGAGAGGCAAGCGATTTTGAGTCCCTTACAGGATCGGGAGTTCGCGCTAAGATAGGAAATCAATTTTTATACGTCGGAAAGCCGGAGTTTTTCAGTGATCGATCTTACAATTTCCAGAACATGATCGATATTGAAAGATTGAGGGATCAGGGGAAAACCGTCATTTTGGTGGGCGATGAATCGGATATTTACGGTCTCATTGGGATACGGGATGAGATTCGGTCCCATGCCAAGGAAGTGATTGTAGAACTTCACCGGATGGGGATCAAAACGGCCATGCTCACGGGAGATAATGAAAGAACGGCCCAAGTCATTGCCACCGAACTAGGCTTAGACGATGTGAGAGCGGGCTTAAAGCCGGAAGACAAAACCGCAGCCATCTCGGAGTTAGAACGTCAATATGGCCCAGTGGCCATGATCGGAGATGGTGTCAATGATGCTCCCGCATTGGCCAGAGCGAGCGTGGGTATTGCTATGGGAACAGCGGGCACCGATGCTGCTATTGAAGCGGCGGATGTAGCATTGATGGCCGATGACCTCAGAAAGGCCGTTGAAGCGATTCAACTCGGGAAGCGAGCCAGGAGGATCGGTCTTCAAAACATCATTTTTTCTCTGGCCATATTGGTCATTCTGATTCCCGCCGCACTGGCCGGAGTCATGGGCATCACCATTGCCGTTTTTACACATGAATTCTCGGAGATCTTGGCGGTCCTCAACGGGCTTCGGATGCGAAATGTTAAATAGTAAATCCACGAAGAAGATTATTCCTGCCATTTTATCTCTCTCACTCCTGGGGTTGATTGTCTCCGTCCTCATAATCCGAATCCACTATCAGATCAGCCTCAATCCAGGAGAAAAGAGCTTTTGTTACTTTTCTGATATGTTCGATTGTGATGCTATCTTGGCAAGCCCCTACGCCAAGCTCGGCCCTTTTTTCAACGCCGAACTGGCTTTTGGCTACTACCTCATTCTCATCTGGGGGTTGGTCGAGTCTTGGGGGAAAAAGAAACCTTTGCCCGCCCTCTCTTATGTCTTCACCTGGACCATCTTCGCCGCTATTTACAGCGTAACTCTCAATCTTCTTTCCACCGTGAAATTAGGCGTCATTTGCCCTCTAGGACTGATCACCACTATTATTAACCTGATAGTTTTGGTCCTCTTGCCATTAGAGATGAAGGTCCCGCTTCCGCAATTGCCTAATACAATAAAAAAGAAGCTCTTTTTGGCCCCCAAATCGCTTTTATTTTACGGCGTCGGTACCCTCATAATCTTTGGTATGGGACTCTTGTTTGCCCGCAAACTTAATCCGCAGGCTCGCTATTCTTTTGGGATCTCACCAGAGGCTTATTTGAAGAGCTTTTACGCGCTGCCTCAAAAAGAGATCCCACTTCCGGAAAGACCAATTCGGGGAAGCCCCGATGCTTCCGTAACAATCCTCGTATTCTCCGATTTTCGATCTACTGCCTGTCGACGCGCTGAGAGCACTCTGAAGCCCGTCTTAGAACAATATAGAGATCGAATCCGGCAGATTTACCTAAACTATCCGCTTAACTCCTCCTGCAATCCGATGGTGCGCCAGACGAAATATCCGATGGCTTGCATCGACTCCAAGGCGGCTCTTTGCGCTTATCAGCAAGGGAAATTCTGGGAGTACCATGATTGGGTATTTCAAAATCGGTCCATAGACTACGAATCCTTAGCAGATGCATTGGAGATGGAACGGTCTTCTTTTGAAAATTGTGTTATTTCAGAAAAAACTGCCAAACTCCTAAAAGAGGATATCGCGGCCGCAACCCAGTTCAAAGTGGACAGAATTCCTACTCTATACATTAATGGCCGCCAATTTCGGGATTGGTCGAATGCAGAGAGGCTACGGTTGGTTTTGGAGTCTGAGCTGTCTCAAACGGCTTTGCATTGAGCTCTCCCTTACGATGATTCACCCTTTACCCTTAGTCGTTCAGGCAATAACTGATCAATCTCGTTTTCGGTAAATGTCATTTCTTGATTCTGATTTAAACCAGCATGGGCGGCCTTGTAGGCAGATGAGGAGGTATCCGGAGCATGTTCATAAATTAGGCATACCTCGCCCTGAAGTTGCTCAAGTTTCTCCCTTAATATCGTCACGTCAGAACTCGGTCCTAAAATTTTTTCGATCAGGAGCAAATACCGTTCTCTGAGAGCGAGGAGTTTCTTCGCCGCATGCCGATGCTCGGCTTCGTCTTTTTCATGGTTAAAATTCAACTGATAAACGACGAAGGCAGTACTCAATGCGGCGAAGATTCCTGAAGCTATTATTGCCCATCTCTCAGAGGTCACCCCTCCCAAAAAAGCAAAGAGTGTCGTCAGACAAGAGAGAATAACCGTCGTCCATTTTGTGCATCGAACACGATCATGCAGCAACTCACGGTCCTTTTCGTGGGTTTTGTGCGTGTAACAAACCCGCCCGTAAAATTCACGAGCGAGGGCCAAAATATTTTGAAGTTCTTGGCTAGCCATTTTTCCCTTTCATCCCAACATCGCCCTTAAAAGGCCTTCAATTGCAGAAAATTGCGTCCCAAAAATCTTCTGCCATTCCTCCCCGGCATGATCCCCTTGATCGTAATACTCATATTCACAAGCCTTGAGAGCCCGCGAGTAGGCCGATTCACAGCGAGAGTACCAAGCGTCCCCCAATGGGATAATTTCCCCGGTCCCAGGAACAGTAGCGGGTGCGTTCTTAAAATTCAGAAGCCACCCAAAAAAATCACGAATCATCCAATCATACCAGAAAAGGGATTGATGCTTATGCGGCCACTGACGAACAAAACTCCAAGCGGCAATTTCAAGCACGAAGGTTTTTATTTCTACGTTGCAGGTCTTCTTCCAGACCTTGAGCATTTTAATTAAATGAGTCGCTTTTCCGGAGGTAAGAGAGTCTGTATTTCGTATCTCAAAGATTTCTGAATTTGGATCTGTGATTTTCCAACGTCCGCCCGCATTGCTATCACAGATGACGTATTTTCCATCGTCCCTTAAAAATGAGGGCACGACTTCTACCGCATAGTCAGAGAAGGGTGCCTTTATAATCTGACCATCTGCGCTCAAATCGGTTTTTGGAAAGGTATTAATCAAGACCGATTTTACTTCTTGAAGGAATTGAGACTGGACGTTGCCCGTCCTTTGATTGATCCGTGTGAATTCAGAGCTAGGTAAAACAAATAAGATATCAATATCAGATGGCGGCCTGATCGCTGTACCTTTAGCGTGAGAGCCTACAATACGAATGGTTTTCTGATCAATAAAAGGGTGACCATAATAGTGCTTGTGAAGGCAGCTCCAAACATTGGCAACCTTCTCCAGAGCATCCTTTTTCTGTTTTTCGGTCAGTTCCAGATTGTCTAAAAAATTTTGGAAATGTGGGATAACAAATCGCCAGCTCATTTTTTTACCTGTTCCTTTTGATATTGATCCGTCAACCTCGGCATCCGATCATGTCCTGTTAAAGCTTTGAACTCCGGCGTCGCAGCCTCAGTGATCATGTAGACCCGTTCCATGCCGTCTTTTTGGATGAGGACCGCCTTGATGTCCTTATCCAGATCAAACCACACTTTCTTTTCGCAACCGCGCTGGGCCGGGATGAGCACCACCTTGGGTTTGAGCCTCTCCCATTTCTTAGCCAGCAATGATTCAAGCCGCGCCCAGCCGGTCTTCGGAAGAGGCACCTTATCATCTCGGTTGCCCCAATCAAGGATACGAATCGTGTTCCCTTGGCGTATAGGCAGCAGGGGCCGCTTATCCCAATAGGCGAATACGATCTCGCCGTTCCGTTCAAATTTCTTGATCTCGTCTTCAGAAAGGAACTTGATCAATTCCTCTCTGAGGGCAGGATCATACTGAATCGAAACGGCACCACACATTTAATCTCCCTTGAGCAATTTTTGCTTTTGTTCAATTAACTCTCGTTCATGCTCCAATTCTTCAATCCACTCCTGCTCAGTTGGGAGGTACAATTTATATTTGGATGCGAAGATCTGCTTACTATCCTGAAGCACTGAATATTTTGCTACGGCCTCATTTTTCTTGGAGCAAAGAATCAATCCGATCGTCGGGTTGTCTTGCTCCCCGCGGCAATGCTGTTCGAACATGCGCACATAGCTGTCCATTTGGCCGATATCCTGGTGAGTGAGCTTTCCGATTTTTAAATCGATGAGGACAAAACACTTGAGGATGTAATTGTAGAAAACCAAATCAACATAGAAATTTTCATCTTCAAATCGCATGCGCTTTTGCCTGGCCACGAAGGAAAAACCTTTGCCAAGCTCCAGTAAAAAATTTTGCAAGTTATCGATGATGGCTTTCTCCAATTCCGCTTCACGAAGGCCGGGGTAATCTTTCAGATTAAGGAATTCCAACACGTAGGGATCACGAATGAATTGTTCGGGCTCTACTTGTGCTAATTTTCCTGATGCTTCTTTGCGGACCGATTTTTTGTTTTTGCTGGCCAGAAGACGCTCGTAGTAAAGAGCATTAATCTGGCGCTCCAATTGACGTGTAGACCAATGCCCCTCGGCGGCTTCATTCATGTACCATGCACGCGCCTGTTTATTTTCTACCCGAAGCAACAAACGATAATGTGTCCAGCTCAATTCTGAACGCAGTGCGTTCAGAATCGGGAATCCTTCGTAGAAGGAGCGCATGTACCACAGGTTGCGTTCATCAAATCCTTGGCCGAACTCTTGAGTTAAGCGCTTGGCAAGTGATCCGATGAGAAAGGAGCCGTAATCCGCCCGTTTTTTTCCATGCTGTTCTTCTTCGAGAATTAACCGGCCTACGTTCCAATAAGCCTCAACCATAATGAGATTGACGGCCCTGTATGCCTTGCCCCTTGCGTCGTGAATTACACCCCGCACTTGGGAGTAAAATCCCTGTCGGAGTATCTGGGCATCTTTTTTAACAGTTAAAGTTGTATTCTTTTTTCTCATATTCTCAAAAATGAACGCACTGCGTTCAGTATCCTATTTCGGCTTAATCAAACACACCTTATGGATAAATCTGAATCCATCCGGAACCAAAATCAGCGGCTCATAGGCCGGATTTATGGATTGCAAAATCAACATCCCGTCTGACTTGCGCAGTTTTTTGATCATGACCTCGTCGCTTCTAAGCGCCACGACGACAAGATCCCCATTTTCATAACAGTGATTTGGGCACACATAAACGATCCAGCCTTTCTCCAACATCGGCGACATCGAATCGCCTTCCACCATCAGCGCGTAGGCGTTGGGATCCTTCACATCGATCGGTCGATGAACTTTCCGAAACCCTTCTCCCACCGGGAATCCCTGGTCATCGTAGAATCCGCCACGACCAGCCCTAGTGAGACCAATAACAGGAATATCTCGCGGGATATAATTGGGAGCATCAAAAGCCTCCCTCGGTCTCGCGGGAGTTTCTTTGGGATAAAGGATGTCCTCGGGATTTACACCGAGTGCTTCGGCAAGTTTCTGGATCGTCTCGAAGCGTGGGTTACGGGAATCATCTCGTTCGATCCGTCCGATATGTCCCGATGTCAGTCCACACTTCTCCGAAAGCTCATCAATCGTTAAGCCCTTTGATTCTCTGACTTTTCTCAGCCGTTCACCGATAGTATCTAACATATATGTCATGTCTACAATAACCTGATAATAAAGCAAGTGAATTTATATGTAACTTTTTGTTTGACAGCTCATCAGCAAGACGGCATATATGTAACCTAATGAAGAATCAAAAACTCGCCGAACAAATTAAGAAGATCCGAAATGAAAAGGGAATCACCCAGGAGATGCTGGCCCGCATGGCTGGCCTTTCTGCGGGGCACGTAATTCGCCTGGAAAGCCGGCGCAAGACCAATCCGACAATAGAAACCCTGAAAAAAATCTCCAAAGCACTGGGGGTTTCCTTCGAGTCGTTCATCGGGCTCGATCAGAAAGGTGGACCGGATGCAGCCTAAGCTCAGACCCGTCGGGATCTATTATTCCCCGAGGTCGAACCTCTGGAAGAAACGAGTGACCTGGTTCCTCTTGGGATCCACGGCCGTCATACTTTTTCAAACACTCAAAGCGTGGTTTTATGCCCATTACTGAAAAACAAAGAGAGCAGAGAAAAAATTATCTTGGCGGCAGCGATGCACCAGCTGTTGTTGGCGTTGATCCTTGGAAAACAGCTGCCGACGTTTATCTGTCCAAAGTCCAGAATCTTTCAGAGCCAAACCTCGGTGAGGCGGCTCAAATCGGAAACCTCTGTGAAGATGCCGTCCTTAAATGGTTTCGCAAAGAGACCGGATTCAAAATCACGCGCAATCAGTTCCGTGTCCATGAGAACGGTTTCATGGCCGCTCATCTCGATGCTGTCATCCATCATGAGCACGCTATTGTAGAAGCCAAGACAGCCGGCATCATCACTCCTTTTGATCGGGATCAATGGGGAGAAATCGGAACGGATCAAATTCCTGAAAAGTATATCGTTCAGTGCCAGCACCAGATGGCGGTGATGGGAGCCGAAATCAAAATCGTGTGGGTGCCCGTCCTTCTGGGCGGTGTCGGTTTCCGAATGTATCGGGTTGAGAGAAACGATGATCTCATTCAATCGCTCCAACACCTCGAAGAGCAATTCTGGAAGGAACACGTTCAGAAAAATATCCCGCCTCCGGATTCTTTGCCCAGCCTCGAAATTATAAAGAGGCTGCAAAGGATCCCTAAGAAAATCGTCCCGATTGAAGATTCCCTTATTCAGGGATGGCTCGATGCAAAGGCCACGGCGAGCGCCGCAAGCAAGCTCAAAGATGAGAGCGAGCGTAAAATCCTTGCCGCTTTGGAGGATGCGGAAGCGGCCGAGTGTGGTTTCGGAACACTCACTTATTTTGAGCAGCATAGATCAGCCTACACAGTGAAGGAACAAACCTTTCGCGTCCCGCGATTCAAAAAGAATGGAGACTCACATGGAGAAAACACAAGAAACGACAGAAGTCTTACCGCCAGCGCTCAGCATTCCGATTGTTGACCGATCGGATGTCGACATCCAGATCGCTACGGCACACCGTTACCCCAGGAGTATCAGCCGTTTCAAGCAGGCGGCCCTTGCAATGGCCACATCGGATGAAGATACGGCCGCATCTTGTTTCTACAAACTCTCGCGCGGAGGCAAAGAGATCGAAGGTCCGGGTGTGAGACTTGCCGAGATCGTCGGATCCGCCTGGAATAATCTCAGGTACGGATCACGTATTGTCGGCGAGGACGACAAATGGGTCACCGCCCAAGGCATGGCCCACGACCTGGAAACCAACGTCGCCATGACCATCGAGGTTCGCCGACGGATCACCGATAAGTACGGCAAGAAATATTCTGACGATATGGTTGCGGTCACTGCCAATGCCGCCTGCGCGATCGCTCTTCGGAATGCCATCTTCAAAGTCATCCCCAAAACTTTTATCGATTCCATTTATGAGGCCGCCAAAAATGTCGCTATCGGAGATGCGACAACTCTGGCTAGTCGTCGGCAAAAAGCTCTCGAGTATTTTCAAAAGATGAGTGTCTCGCTCGATCGCATCCTAGCGGTTCTAGGGAAGGCTGGCCTCGAAGATATTGATCTCAAGGATCTTGAAACGCTCACGGGTTTGAAAACTGCCATCAAGGACGGCGACACCACTATCGAAGCCGCTTTCCCCGCTGTGAACTCAACTCCTCAGACAAATAACAACGCTTCAAAAACAGAAAACTTGGCTGAAAATCTCAAGAAAAAGGCTGCAGCAAACGCTGCATGATAATTTGAAAATGACTGATCTGGAATCCACAATTTTAAGTCTCTTGCGAGGAAAGGAAATCTCCTCTCTCTCGCTGACACGGGATGCCCTCGTTTCCGTGACGGGTTATCCAGACAGAGCCAATCGGGACGCCATTGCATCTCTTCAGGCTCAAGGATTTCCGATTGTCTCTCTCAGCAAGGGTTATTGGTTGGGAACGCAGGAAGAAGTCGAAGCGTACAAGCGTCGCGAGTGGAAGCGTCTCCGTACGCTTGCAGAAAAACTCAAAGATCTCATGCCCCAGGTGAACGAGGCTTTGAAGCAGCTCGATCTGGGTTTTTTAAAGGAATGAACGTGGCAAGACTACCGTGGATGAAACTCTATTCGGATATCATCTATGACCACAAGATCCGCCGTCTCACGGTGGAGGAACGGTGGTTCTGGATTGTTCTGCTCTGCCTCGCTTCCGAAAGTGACGCGCGTCACGCGCACCCCGGTCGGGTCTGCGTGACGGAATCGATTCCGTTCGACAACGATGACTTTGTCACCCTCTGTGGATACTCGACACTCGATCAATGTTCCGACGGAACTGACCCAAAGGAGATGATCACAAGCGCTCTGGAAAAGTTTGAGAAGCTTCAAATGATCGAAAGGCAAGATGGGATCGTCATCATCAAAAACTTTGAAAAACGACAGGATAGCTATTTGAGCGATGCCGAACGCGCATCACGTTATCGTCAGAAGAAGGCAAGTGACTCTCACGTGACGAACGTCACGCAGCCATCCAAGAAAGTCACGCTAGAGAGAGATAGAGAGGGAGATAAAGATACAAATACATCTCCTACGGAGATGGCGGCACAGCCGCCATCCTCTCGAAAGACCCATCCCCGGTTGGATGTCTTTCGGGAAGAATACAAAAACTCCACCGGGCACGACTATGTCGTCGGTAATTTCAGAGAACACGGCGGTGCCGCCAAACGCACCGTGAGCCAAATCCCTGATGATTCCGTGTACCGTCAGGCCGTCCGAGCGTACCTCGCCGCCCACGACAAGCGCATTGTCGAAGCCAGTTTCCCATACCTGTGGTTTATCCGCGACCTGAACCGTTGGATCGGCGTCGCACAAGAGCGAGGAACGCATGGAACAGACAATTACGCCAGCTTTGCCGGAAAAGATTATTCCGAAGGGACCTGGTAGCTCTCCCACTTGCGAAAAGCATGGAGTGGAGAAACAGGCCGTCAATTTTGGCTGGTATGACTCCACGCCATCATGGCGATGGTTTTGCTTGAAATGCGGAGAAGATCAGCGAGAACGGGATCGTCGGGAAGAAACAAAAAAAGAGAATCTCAGGCGTCAGGAGAGGATCAACAAGAATCTCGAAAACGCCATGATCGCCCCGCGCTTTCAGTCAAAAACCTTCGAGAACTTTCAGGCAGAAACCGACAAGCAGGCTTATGCGATGCAACAGTCCCGGGAGCTTCTCGATCATTTCGGTGAATCCCCGGGAATGATCTTCACCGGCAAGCCCGGTACTGGAAAGAATCATCTCGCCTCTGCCATTACGAAAGAGGTTGTCACAACCAAAGGTAAAACGGCCCTCATCACAACGGCCATGAAGATCGTCCGGGCAATCAAGGCCTCGTGGTCCGGAGGAAACGAATCCGAAGCCATTCGGCGATTTATTGAGCCGGATCTTCTGGTGATTGACGAACTGGGGGTTCAATTCGGTTCGGACACTGAGCGGCTCTACCTCACCGAAATCATCAACGACCGCTACGAGTGGTTAAAACCAACACTCATCCTAACAAACCTCACCATGCCGGAATTGGCAAAAGTCCTAGGAGAACGGGTCATCGACCGTTTCCGGGAAGGTGGTCAGGTGTTGGTCTTTGATTGGAAATCATATCGAGGAAAAAATTTTAAAACGTGCGGAGGCTTAAATGCATGACAATTTACTGAAAGAAGGAACCCAGAAACCTAAGAAGGATGATAAAATTCGAACGTACCAAAACGGCGAAATCGTTTTGAATTCCGAGGAGTTTGAGGCCCTAGTGGACGTTTTTAGAACCCTTTTGGAGTGGTCAAACGACCTGGAGAGAGCTAAGAACAAGGCACCCGAACTACCTGCGAGCTAAGGCTAATTTTATGGACGCTGTTATCATCAATCGAGTTTCTGACCGAAGGCAGAAAGAAGGCTATTCTCTGGATGCCCAGCAAAGGCACGGGACAGAATACGCCCGAAGCAAGGGATACAATGTTTTGCATCAATTCACGTTTCAGGAAACGGCGAGCAAGCAGTCTCAGAGAAAAAAGTTCAACGAGGTTTTGAAATTCGTCGATGATTATCCCGATGAGAAAACGCTTGCCCTCGTGGTTGAAAAATCCGATCGCTTGGGACGTAATCATCGAGACAAAGAAATTATTCAGGAGCTGTATCAAGAGGGCAAGATTGAAGTCCACCTCTACAAGGAAGGACGTGTTTTCAGTCGAACCTCCAATGCCACGGATATCTTCATCGACGACATCATGACCTCGGTAGGGAAATATGCCTCCATGAATATTGCCAGAGAAGCAATCAAGGGGATGCGGGAGAAGTCAGAGCAAGGATGGTATCCGGTCAAAGCGCCTCTTGGCTATTTGAACCACAAACCCACTGGAGAAAGACACAGCATCATTGTTCCGGATTCCAATACGCGCCACATCGTGGTGAGTATTTTTGAAATGCGGGATCAAGGGATGAGCTACGAAGCGGTCCGTCTCAAAATTTTGGAATCGCCTTCTTTACCAACGAAACTCAAAGGTCGCTTCAGACATAAAAGCTCAATCGAACAGTTGCTCAAACTTCCCTTCTATGGCGGGAAGTTTTGTTGGAAGGGTGAATGGTATGAGGGAAAACACGAATTGATTGTTCCTCAAAACCTTTTTCGACGTGTGCAGAAAACATTCAGGGAGCCCGGCCGCAGAAAAAATCAGAAAATGGGATTGTTCACGGGATGGATTAAATGCGAGTGTGGTTGCTCAGTCACATATGACCCGAAAACCAAGCACGTCAAATCTACAGGTGAAACCAAGCAATACGATTACTATCGCTGCAGCAACGCCAAGCAAAGCCACTTGAAGCTGATCTATGTTGCCGAGGACAAAATGCTCAACGATCTTGGTAATGCCGTGGACAAGATTACGATCACTGACGATTTGGCAAAGGACATCGCCAATGCGCTTGATGTCGTTCATCACAGGGTTGGAGAGGCGCGTAAAAGGGATATTGTAAGCTACATGGCAGGTCTTAAAGCTCTCGAAAATGCAGAAGACCGAATTTACGACGACCATCGCAATGAATTACTTGATGTGGAAGGTTACAAGCGCCAGATTCAACGCATTCGGGAAGAGAGAGAACGGTTTACTCTCCTCATGGCACAAGCACAAAGGGACATTGATGGCGCTTATCTCACTACTGCGAAAAAAGTTTTAGAACTGGCTACAAGCGCGAAAACATTATGGATGTCTCGTACTGCAGAGGAGAAGCGAGACTTCCTAGAAAAGATACTTTCGAACCGAGTTTTTGACGCACCAAGTGTGCGATATGAAATGAAAAAGCCATTCCGGATTCTCTCCGAAATGGCCTCTTCGTCCAATTGGTGCGCCCGGCAGGACTCGAACCTGCTACCCTCGCCTTAGAAGGGCGATGCTCTATCCAAATGAGCTACGGGCGCCTATTAAATTTTTTTGGTTGCCCTCCGCTATCGCTATGGTTTGCGCCTCTCGGCTTGGAACCACTTCATCGCCCACCTGGAGTACCAGGTACCCGGGCTTAGTCGCGGGCGCTTATTAAGTTTTTGGTATGAAAATTATTCCCTGTAACTATCAGTCCCATTGTTTATAGAACCCATCTTTAATTTTCCAGTAATTTTAATGGGAGCATGTAAAGAAACGAGTTGGAAAAGGTCTAAAAAACCACTTTTCAAGCGATTTTGGCCATGCTAGCTGATTTTAAAAGGGCCCCTTTTAAATGTAAAAGGGGTTGGTTATTTTAAATTCAAATTATTTCATAAGGAGTTTTCATCATGTCTACAGACCAAGCTAAAAAGTTCTCTCTTGAAGATAATGGGATCAAAGGGACCCGGAAGATTTACTGGGATTTAAGCGCCCCCAGGCTTTATGAAGAAGCTGTGTGCCGTAACGAAGGCTTTATTGCTGCTGATGGCCCTTTCATTGTTCATACCGGAAAATACACCGGACGTTCCCCCAACGACAAATTCATCGTTAAAGAACCCTCCTCCAAAGTGTGGTGGGGGAAGGTCAATAAATCCATCGAGCCTGCCCAATTTGATGCCCTTTATGCCAAGGTTTTACAGTATCTGCAGGGGAAAGATGTTTTTGTTCAAGACTGCTATGCCGGTTGTGACCCCCAGTTTCGTGTGCCCATCCGTGTCATCACTGAATTTGCCTGGCACAGTCTTTTTGCACAAAACATGTTTGTGCCTATAAAAGACAAAGACCAACTCAAAAATCACAAGCCGGAATATATTCTCATCAATGTTCCCAATTTTAAGGCCGATCCAGCCGTTGATGGCACCAATTCCGAGGCTTTTATCCTTCCCAATTTTGGCAAAAAAATCATTTTGATTGGGGGAACCAATTATGCGGGTGAAACCAAAAAATCCATTTTCACTCTTTTGAATTATTTGCTTCCCCAAAAAGGGGTGATGTCCATGCATTGCTCGGCCAATATTGGCCCTCGTGGCGATGCCGCCGTGTTCTTTGGTTTGTCCGGCACAGGGAAAACAACCTTGTCAGCCGACCCCGAACGTAATCTGATCGGAGATGACGAGCATGGATGGAGCGACAATGGGGTGTTTAATTTTGAAGGCGGTTGTTATGCCAAGGTGATCAAATTATCAAAATCCGCTGAACCCGAAATTTATGCGACCACGCAGCGTTTTGGCACCGTGCTCGAAAACGTTGTCTTTGACCAAGCCACACGCAAGATTGATCTTGATAGTGAGGCCCTCACTGAAAATACACGGGCTTCTTATCCCATCGGTTTCATTCCGAACACGGTTGAAAGTGGAACCGGCGGGCACCCTAAAAATGTGATCATGCTCACCTGTGATGCCTTTGGCGTACTTCCCCCTGTAGCTCGCCTGACTTCAGCGCAAGCCATGTATCATTTTCTTTCAGGATACACGGCCAAAGTGGCCGGGACAGAACGCGGCATTAAAGAACCCCAGGCCACCTTTAGCCCCTGTTTTGGAGGCCCTTTCATGGCGCTTCATCCGGGAGTCTATGCAAAATTATTGGGTGAAAAAATTGCCAAGCACAAAGTCAATTGCTGGTTGGTCAATACAGGTTGGAGCGGCGGCCCTTATGGCGTCGGCAAACGCGTGTCCATCGCCGATTCCCGCGCCATCATTAAGGCAGCCTTAAGTGGGCAGCTTATGGAAGTTTCCTTCCAGAAAGATCCCTTCTTCGGGTTGGAAGTGCCTAGCCAATGTCCGGGCATTTCTTCTCCCACTATTTTAAATCCAAAAAACACATGGGCTGACAAAGCGGCCTATGATGCCAAAGCCAAGCATTTGGCCCAGTTGTTCCACGATAATTTCAAGCAATACGCTGATGGAGTGGCAGAAGAAATCCGTAAAGCGGGACCGGTTGTTTGATTTGTTAAGGCGGTGGCATCAAGTTCAGGAAATTTTTACCACGATTATTTGTTAAAATGGAATCTCTTCCACCCTGATTCCAAGAGCCCTGTTTGCGGGAGTGACCTCGAGGCTGGCTTGAACTTCGGCGCCATGGCTATCGGTGACGACAAGGGTTACCTCCATGGGGCCTTCACCGCCATCTTCATAGAAGGTGTGGATGATTTGGGCCTCTTGGACGTTATCAACGATGACTCCATCACTGAAAATCCATTGGTAGGTAAGGGGATCGGGGGGAGTGACATCATAATTGGGATCCCAGGAAGGCAATTGGTTGGGGTCGGTCACATCGGCATAGAACTGGATGGGCTGCCCGGGTTCGAGATTATTCCCCACAAAACGCAAGTGTGAGATTTGAGGAGGAGCGTTTGCAAAAACCAACTCCGTTTCCATATCATAGGGAACTACGGGCACGTTTTCAGTTTGTATCCGTATACTTTTTTCTCCCACAAAAATGCCGTAGCCATAGGTGTGAGTCACTTCTACTCCACGAGAATAGGTTTCATAAGGAATGAGTTCCGTCAGAACTTCCTGGCCATTGCCGCCAAATCTAATGACGAATTGGAGAGGTATGCGGAGGCGGTTTTCTGCGCTGAAGACAATGTTGAAAGCTTCTCCTTGGCGCACCGTGGGCGGGACTGAAGCCTCAAGGATTTCCGTGTGGTTGTCGAAATCCGAAATGCTGATGAAATAGGGGATTTCAAAAGACCGGGTGCGATTTCCATCTTGAACGCGGATCCTAAAAGGGTTGTCCCCTAGCTCTGAAAATCGGTGCCGGATGGTGCCTAAGTCGTAATCATAACGTTGATTGGCGTGATCTTTATTTCTCCTTTGCTCCAAGATTGTCCCATCGGGAAATATCCAAGAAACGATGATCTCCCCATCTTCCCCGATCTCTGAGTTGAGAATCACCCGCTCATAGGGATCATACATCTGGGCTTGCAATTCATAAACATATCCTGGCCCCTCACCCTCCAATTGGGAGGACTGAAGTTCGATAATGGGTTGTAAACTCACTTCGGGAAAATCCCCCACCGGCTCATCAAATTCAAACGCCGCCAAGGCCCCAAAGATGGATCTTGGCCCAGCCCATTGTCTCTGGCAGACCACCCTTCCACCCGAAACATGGAGGCTGGACTGATTGCAATGGAGCATACCTTTCATCCGGTCAAGGTGTGAATCATAAATCAGGGGATGGGGGGTGAAAGAGCCGTCACGATTAATTTTGATAAGAACCCGGTCGTAAGTCGGGAACTCATAGTTCCCTTCGTCAGGGGGCCAACTATATTGGCGCCCATTCACGATCATTTCAAAGACATGCCAATCATCATCATATAAAAAAGGCCGGGATGTCGTGTGTGTCGTGGGAATTTCAAAGACTTGTCTGAAATAGATATGATTCTCATTGTTAATGCTCATTTCAAATAAGCGCGAAATGAAGCCCCGTGGGTAATTGGGAATGCCGTCGATCCATAAATAAGTTCTGTTCCTGCCTTCTGCATGGACGATCTCCATTTTTTTTGAGTTTTGAATCTGTTCCCGGATAAATTGCGGGTAAGGGATGAGATTGTTTTCCGATACAATGGGCTGGTTTGAAAAATCACCGGAATGAATCCAATACCCCTCTTGCGTTAAAAAGCTGATCCTTCCATCGATGAAACTCGTAAAGCCTTCATCATCAAATAACGATCCCGTGGCGATGTCCTGCCAGGTTGGTTCTGCAGCATTGACGCGAAGGCGACGGAAAAAACTTCCGCCATCTCCTGCTGACTTTTGATGGAAGAGGAACCAATCCCCATCATAATCGGCAACGTTGCGGTACCAATAGTTTTTAGATGTTTCTGCCCAAATTCCCGTGTAATCGGAGGCGAAGAGTGTTGTTGGGTCACTGGTTGTTCGGATTGCTTCGGCTCCGTAATTGAAATCTTGGGGAAGGGGAAGGCTCACTTGTCTCCAAGGCTGGAGACCCTCTTGAGGGATGTGGATAATCAAGGATTCCCTAGAGGTTAAGGCAAAGGCGCCCTGGCTTAGCGGATGAAAGCGTTTTTGCGAAGCATTCTCTTCTTCCACACTCACGTTTTCTCCAGATACATACAGGTCATGGGGAGCGTCGATTTGAAAAGTGAAGGGCGCTACCAGATTGCTTTCGGGGTCATTAAGAAGGATCCGGGCAAACCATTGAGCCATTTGACAGGTGGACTCGTTACCAGAATGTTTAAGAATTCCTCCCAAAGGATTTGATATGACCTTGCTAAGAGCTTCTGCAAACTGTTCGTTGAGTCGGTCGCGATAATACTCAGTAACGATGGCAATGCAGTCCTCGGGTCTATCCGGGTTGATCCAACAAAGATAATCTTTTCCCAGCAAGTAGTGGTTTGTATTGATATCGACAGTAAGATCGACAATTTCAGGGTCGTCCCCCCTGGCTAGCGCTTCTTGCCTCCATTCTTCCCTTTCCCGAATTCCCTCCTGATATTCAGGAAGATCCATGGGCGTGTCATGCGATATGTAGTGGCTCAATTCATGGGCCCAAGCATGGAGGGTTTTGTCCACATAAGCATAATGCCCGTCATAATAACCCGCGATTCCCCGTGTGGCCCGGATGTCTTCAATCACCCATCCATCGAAATTGCAGAGAATATTGGGGTTTATCAGGCGCAATGAATCTTCAGCGCTTGTTAAAAAAGAGGTGATTCTTTGTTGTTCCTCGGGTGTTGTGTAGCCTTCCTGGAATTCGATTTGTGGTGGGCCCACGGGGCATGTGAAATCTGCTTGAGAAGGGAGAGATACCCAAACTTTTTCTATCCCCTTGATTCTTGGGGTATGACGCTTTCTTGCAAGTTCAAGAAGTTTGTTTTTGATTTGGGTATACCAAACCGGACGATATCTTGGTTTGTGTGGTTTGTCGGGTTTGGGAGTGAAGGTTTTTCCTGGTTTTGGAACTTTTCCTCTTCTTTCTGGTTTTGAAATATATTTTTGTTCCTTGGATGGAGTGATTTTGTTTGCCCTGTCAGGTTTTTTGTGTCGTGCAGAATCTTTTCGTGAATCCGAAATGGTTTTTCTTTCTTGAGGATGAGGGTGATGAGTTTGCGATGAAGCAAGGAAAGGAAAAACGAGAAACAAGATTAAAAAGCTATGAAGGATTAAAGTTTTATTTTGACGCATGGCATTATTTCTGAATGTCCCTCATGTCCCCTTACAGGGGATTTATCGGTTTTAATCCTGCCAAAGTTGTTTTTTATTTTTTTACAAATATTTCAAGTCGCAAAAATCAAGGCACTTGTTGGTGTCTGGGTCGCAGACCTGATGGGTGGGCGGGTTTTCAACCTCACATTCAGAAAAATCCAGATTGTTGTCACAAACATCCCCCTGACCATCATGATCAGAATCTTTTTGATCGGCGTTTGAAACGAAGGGGCAGTTGTCAGACTTGTCCTCAAGACCATCGCCGTCATCATCGGCATCAAAGAAGTCAACAGTTCCATCTTTGTCAATATCGGTTTGTTTGGCCGGCTGGTTTTCAGGGATAAGATCGACACCACCACCTAGGAATTGCATGATCAAGGCTTGGGGCCCCCCCTGATTTTCGCGGGCAACTTCACCCAAATTGATGCTAATGCCTTCATCTCCCACAAAGAAGGAATAGGTTTGGGGCATGTTCTGGTCATTTTGAACACGTAAAGGAGATTCACTTCCATCCTTAAATTTAAAGACAAGCGTATAAACCTTGTTTGCGGGGACATCCAAGCTGAAGTTGCAGTTATCATCGGGGCTAAAAGCCAAAAGATCCACTTCATCCCAGACAAAGATGGTTTCGACTTCACAATCATTGCCAGCAACATGGCCGATGACAAGGGCGTTCCCGATTTCAGAGCCGCCAAAATTGGCCCTTGATTTGCTGCCGCCTCCTCCACCGCACGAGGCAAGGATGAACAGGAAGAAAAACACATTGAGTATATTTAAAATTGTTTTCATAAAAGGTACCTTCGACCTGGCTTAAGTATGTCCTTTTTGTAAGGGCAATTCATGAATTGCCCTTACATGGAGATGAGCCTTGGTCAAACCATCAAATTTTTCCCTACGTCACTGGAAGAAGTTGGATATTCATCAAATATACTTCTTCGGTGGGGGCTTCATTGGCCACCAGTTTTAATATTTCTTTCCTAAACTCGCGGATTTTTTCCTTGAGTTTGGAAACCTCACTTTTTTGAATTCCCAAAACAAGTGTACTGATATCCCTTTTTTCAAGATCAATTTTAGACATCACTTCCCGGGTAATCAGCAAGAGGTTGCGATGATATTCATGAATGAGAAGCGATTGGACATCCGAGCCCGTTGTTGTGAGTGGAAAGGTTTGTTTCCACTTGTTCTTGCCGATTTTGGCAATAAAGCCCAAACGCTCCAGAATGTGAAGTGAGTTTTCAACATCGGCCACACTGATGTTGGGTTTGATGCGTTTGGCAATCCAGGCAGGGGTTCCATCAAAATCCTTGGCGATGACTAATTCCCGCACAATGGGATGGTACCATGCCGAATAAAAACTGTATTTTGACTCTTTGACGGGTTTGAGAAGATTGTATTTTTGGGAAAGAAGAAGTTTTTGATAATGGAAATTTTTCTCCTCGCTGTTTTCAGCCCTGGAATAGTTGACCAGGTTTTTAAAATAATCGGCCTCCTGAAAATTAAGCTTTAGGGCGCCAATGCATTTAGTCACACTTTCATCGGCCAGATTTCGTTCCCCATCGATAACCCGTTGAAGCATGCCGGGGGAACGAAAACCAGCCAGCCTTGAAAAGCTGCGGTAAGAAAAATGGGGCCTTTTCTTTTTAATCAAATCAAACCAATCTTTTAGAAAGAGTCGATAATCCAAATATTGGAAGATATTAATGGTATCACCTAAATTCACGTTAAGTATTTTCGGCATAAACCCCCTAAAAGTTGCCTTAAAAAAGGCTTTAAAATAATTACCTTAACCGGTTGATTTTATTAACATAAACAAGCTGGATGATAAGTAGATATTCTGCGATTCATTTTTCCCTTTCTTAAAGGAGGTGGGGGAGGGGCTAGAGCCCCTCCCCCGATAATTTCCACCCTTCAGCGAAGAATGGAAATCATGTTGGAGTCTAAGGTATGCCCGCTATGTAAGGGGTATGGGCTTGTCTTGCAATTTGAATGAGGTTGAAAACGAAGGTTTTGTTCCCTTGTGGGAACGGGCTCGCTTTTCGCTTTTCCTCGAAGAACATAGAATCTTTGAAGCAGGAGAAGCTCCCTACTTGGCCCGCATGGGACAAGCGACAGAGCGTATGAATGAAAGATTAAGAGCGGGTACCCTCATTTGGGGTGGGCCGATTCCTTAAATAATTAGGTTTCTCAAAAGTTCACATCCACCATCTGAATTTCGGTCGTGCATAGTCCGAAAATTGGACGGTTTTTTTAAAGCACTCTATTTTTCTCCTTAAAATTCAAGTCTAAAAAATGGCCTTACAATTGCATAGAATAAGTTCATGAACCAAGTTATTCCATCCGAGCGAATTGAAAGTCATATTTATCTCATTCGGGGACAAAAAGTTATGTTGAGTGTGCATTTGGCGGATCTCTATCAGGTAGAGCCAAAAGTACTCGTACAAGCTGTTAAACGGAATATTGAACGATTCCCTTCCGACTTTATGTTTCAACTTACTAATGAAGAGTTTGAAATCTTGAAGTCACAGATTGTGACTTCAAGTTGGGGAGGTTTGCGTCGCGCTCATCCTTACGCTTTTACCGAACAAGGTATCGCGATGTTATCAGCGGTTCTTCGGAGCCCACGAGCCATTAAGCTAAGTACTGAAATTGTGAGAGCCTTTGTCCGTCTCCGCACTGTGGTTAGCTCTCATAAGGTTTTAGCCCGTACTCTCCACCAATTCCATGCAGGTGATTTCAGGGAGGGAATTGAACCGCGCTTTAAAGATGTGGCCCAGGCCGCGGTTGGTGTAAATCCAGCGGTTGTGCACATGGTGCAAGCCGCGGCGCAAATGCCGGTGTTTTACAGGAACAGTCAGCGGGCCGATGAAGGGAAAATTGATTTGTCCCCCGTGCACATGGCCTGAAAGCATCAAATCAAAAAAATAATCTTTCAGTTCGTCAATGCTGTCCGGATTATGTGAAAGTAAAATGGTGGGATGATCTTGTTCGTGTTTCTTTTTCAAGACATCGGCCGGCTTGAAATGTTCCGTCCAAAAATCTCCCAGCCCCGCCACATTTATTTTGTGGCCATCTTTTTCCAGGATGATTTTTTTATTATGCAACACCTGAATTTTATGGGCCTCAAAGGCGTCAATGACTTCCTTGTGATTGACGGGGTCTGTGGCTGGATGCCCTTTGTGGCACACGCCATAGTCGTGGTTTCCCAAAATGGCAAACAGCCCGAAGGTGGATTTTATTTTTGAAAGAATCTGGGCCAGGGGTTTGGCGTGGTGTGAATCCCACTGCATAAAATCCCCCGTCATGGCCACAATATCGGGTTTTAGTTCATTCATTTTGCGGATGCATTTTTCAAGGAATGAAATGGATTTGTTGGTAGGGCCAAAATGAAGATCGCTAATCTGGATGATCTTGAACCGATGAAACGGTTTGGGAAGTTTTTTGATGGGAATTCTAAGTTTGGTAATGCTAATGCGGCGGGGTTCAACAAAATGAGCATAGGCCCCGGCAAAGGGAATCCCCAGAATCATCAGTGAATAAATGGCAAACCGAATCCCTTTTTTTTGATAAAGCTTGCGTAAGAATTCTTTTATCTTGATGAATTTTTTCATATTCTCATAACTCATAACTCATAACTCATAACTCATAACTGTTTTCAAAATAGGTGCCACTACTTCCATCGGTAACCCAATCACATTACTTAAAGACCCTTCAATTTTTTCGATGAATTGGCTGCCGATGCCTTGTGCCGCGTACGCCCCAGCCTTGTCCATGGGCTCGCCGGTTTGAATGTATTTTCCTATTTGATCATCATTTAAAATTTTAAAACTCACTTTGGATTCTTCCACGCCATGTGCCGCTATTGTACCAGAACCTTCCAGTATTGTGTACCCTGTTAAAACGCTGTGGGTCCGGCCTGAAAGCAGTTTGAGAAACTGGCTGGCTTCAGCTTTGTCTCTGGGTTTCTCGAGGATGCGAGTTCCCAAAACGACGATGGTGTCGGCAGCTAAGATAAGGGTAGATGGTTCGACCACCGCTACGCGGTGATCGAAGGGTCGAGGGGTTTTTCTTGCCACATCCGTTGCCTTCTCCAGCGCGATTTTCTTCACATTCTCTTCTGGTGAAAGCTTTGGGTCCCATTTTTCATCTATGGTTGAAGGGATGATTTCAAAGGTGAAACCAGCCTCTGCCAAAAGCTGGCTGCGGCGGGGCGAAGCCGAGGCCAATATAAGCCTTCGGGATTCCACAATTATCTTATTGTCGGGCATGGTCTGTTTCAGTTATCCTTTAAAACCTATGCTGACGATTTTGCGGAGGTTGGTAAAGTGCTTTTTTGTTTTTTTCTTGCTGCCTGCCTGTTTTGGAAAAGTGGACTCCTTGGGAAGTATTGCCCGCTACAACAATGGTTTGGTTCACACAGAGGGAAACGGCCTGTTTAGGGTGGGTGTTTTGCCAACTCCCTGGCAGAAACAAAGGTTTAAATATCGGGCCCTGCTGTTTCAAAATACACGGACAAACTCAAGTATTTCATTGGATGTTTTTTGCAATGGGGCTTTTGATGATGCCCCGCTTGCCGCATTAACCAGCCAGCTTTTCTATGGGTTTACTGAGTTTAAAAATTTGGAACAGAAAATTGTCGGTTTGGACCAACGGGAAGCGCTTTATACACGTGTCAGTGCCAAACTAGATGGGGTCTCGTTAGCCTTGGAAACGGTTGTTCTTAAGAAAGACTCCTGTGTCTATGATTTTGTTCATACATCCAAACCCGTAAATTTTGAAAAAGACAAAGTGGATTTCTCAAAATTCTGGAAAAATTTCCACACGCTTAAATCACCCGGTAAAAAGTGATAACAGGTAACCATGGATCAACTCCCACATTCTATCCCTGAGACATCGGCCCTTTTTGAAAAAAGGGCCGCCCGTTTTTTTCAGGGCATTGGGAAAACGGTGATGGTCTACATGAATTACATCGGTGGAGTGGCCATGCTGTCCTACCAGGCCTGCCTCTTGGCCTTAAGGGGAAAGATTGAATGGCGGTCGGTGTTAGACCAGATGAGTCAGTTGGGAGTCAAGTCGCTGGCTCTGACCAATATTGTGGCCCTTTTTACGGGTATGGTGCTGGCGTTGCAATTCATTGTGGGGTTAAGAAGATTTGGGATTGAGCTATACACCGGCCAGGTGGTGGGGATTGCCATTGTACGTGAGTTGGGGCCGGTGCTTACAGCCATCATGATTGCCGCAAGAGTGGGGTCCGGCATTGCGGCAGAGCTTGGATCGATGGCTGTTTCAGAACAGGTGATGGCCATTCAGGCCATGGGGGCAAACCCGATTATCAAGCTTGTCTTGCCCCGTATTTTGGTGACCACCCTTATCACCCCGTTACTCACCATTATTGCCGATGTTGTGGGCATTTTTGGAGGAATGATTGTTTCGTTTCTTGAGGCAGGGGTGGGGCCCAGTTTTTATTTGGATCAAGTATTAAAGACAGTGGGTTTCGATGATTTTTTCAATGGGCTGCTCAAGACATTTGTTTTTGGTTTTTTGATTGGGGGTATTGCCTGCTTTCAGGGTTTGTCAACGACTCGAGGCACCCAGGAAGTGGGGCAATCAACAACACGCTCCGTGGTTATTTCGGCTTTGGCCGTGTTTGTTGCGGATTATTTTTTAACCAAATTCCTTATTTTGATTTTGCAGGAATAACGAAGGCCACGGGGAAATATTCATGGCGTTGATCGAATTTAAAGATGTTTCAAAAAGGTTTGGCAAAAAGGAGGTTTTGAAAAATCTCAATCTATCAGTCAAACCCGGTGAAACTCTCACCATTATCGGAGGGAGTGGCACGGGGAAAAGTCTTACCTTAAAACTTCTTTTGGGTTTGATGGAACCGGATTCCGGGCATGTGCTTTTTAAAGGGGTAGATGTCACCCAGATGCAGGACGAAGAACTCATGAAGATGAGGTCTTCGGTTGGAATGTTGTTTCAGGGCGCCGCCCTGTTTGATTCCTTAAGTGTTTATGAAAATGTGGCCTATCCGATCAGGGAACATTTTGATTATCCGGAAGAAAAAATAACCCAAATTGTTAAAATCAAGTTGGAATTGGTGGGGTTGGATGGAATTGAAGATTTGTATCCCTCCGAATTGTCGGGGGGGATGAAAAAAAGGGTGGGATTGGCCCGGGCCATTGCAACGGATCCCGAGGTCGTCTTGTATGATGAGCCCACAGCGGGTTTGGACCCTGCCAATACCAACCGGATTGGCGAGCTTATCACCCATTTGCAAGAGGTTTTAAAAGTGACCTCGGTTGTGGTAAGCCATGACATGGAGTTTGCTTTTAAGATTTCCAATCGCATGGCTTTGTTGCATAATAAAAAAATTGAATTTATTGGGACGGTTGGGGAAGTAAAACATTCCACAAATTCTTTGGTTCAAAATTTTATTCTTGGGGAAATTGGCGAATGAAACAGTCAAGAGAAATGGTTCAGTTACAGGTAGGGGCCTTTGTGGGGATGGGGCTTCTGCTTTTTATGGTGATCATGTTCATGTTGGGGGGAGAAAAAAAACTTTTTGATCCCCAATATTATCTCTACTGCCAGTTTGAAGACATTAGCGGCATCAGGTCGGGGGCCCAGGTTTCTTTGGCCGGCATTATTGTGGGTTCGGTGGCCAATATTGAAGTCAATCCTGACGCAGCTGTTAATAAAATCACTTTAAAATTAATGATCAGTAAAAGATATCAGGACCGTATCCGCCAGGATTCAATGGCTAACACGGTGACTCAAGGGTTGTTGGGGGACAAGGTGGTTCTTATTACCATGGGGAATCCAGAAAAGCCGGCGCTTAAGGAAGGAGAATTTATTCCCACACTCAAACCCGTTGATTTTGGCAAAGTGGTTCAAAAAGGGGATGAAACTTTAGTAAGGGTCAATTCCATTCTTAAAGAAATAGAAACGGGGAAAGGTCTGGTCCATGAAATCATTTATGACCCCAAAGGGGAAAAAATTGTTGATGATGTTGACGAGCTTTCCCAAAACCTCAATGTGGCCAGCAAGGATTTTGGTGAAATTTTGGGGAAAATCAATCGGGGCGAGGGCACACTCGGGGCGCTTGTCAACGATGCCAGCGTGTTTAATGACATCAAAACCCTTTTGGGGAAAGCCAATCGCAACAAGCTTGTGAAGGCGGTCATTCGTTATACTTTGGGCACTAAAGAAGAAAAACTTATCGAAAATAAAAAGGAATAATCCAAAAATTTCCTTGCGTCACAGCCTTGGCCTGTTGCGTCAAATTTCACATAATTTTTTTAAGACTTAAACGTTGCCAGCCATTAAGGATAGCTGCTACAATTCTTAAAGCAGGTTAAAGATTGGTAAGGCCTTTAAATAACAAGCTCTTTCATAACTTCACGAGCCTTAAAACATCCAATAAATTTTAAAAGGGGAGGATACCATGATGGGTACCGAAGACTTAGTCAAATGGATCAAAGATTCTGACGAAATAAAAAACTTCAAGGAACTAAACTGGAAGGGAAGTTTTCAGGAATATCTGGAGATATTCCGAAAAAATCCCAAAGTGTCACGTAATGCGTTCCAGCGTGTTTACGACATGATCCTTTCCCACGGCACCGAAGAATACAAGGAACACAAAAAAAAGATCGTTCATTTCAAGTTTTTTGAAGATCCCTATGAACAGGGGCGTGATGCCATTTTTGGTCTGGATATTCATTTGATGAAATTGGTGAATGTTTTTAAGGCGGCCTCCAAGCACTATGGGACGGAAAAGCGTGTGCTTTTGTTGCACGGACCGGTGGGCAGTTCAAAATCGACGATTGCGCGCCTCTTAAAAAAGGGATTGGAAACTTATTCGCGTACACCGGAGGGCGCTCTTTATACTTTTACGTGGATGAAGGGGGATGAAAACAACAAGGGTTTGGCAAACATTTTTGGAAGTGCGGACCGTCTTCCCTGCCCCATGCACGAAGATCCCCTGCGCCTTGTTCCTATGGCCGCCCGAAAAAAATTGTTGATGGAAGCCAACAAGCATCTTGGACTGGATGAAAGAATTGTCATCGAAGGCCAGCTTTGCCCTGCCTGCCGTTTTATCTATAACTCCCTTTTTGATCTTTACGAAGGGGATTGGGATAAGCTTATTAAGCATATTGAAGTCAAAAGACTCCATCTTTCCGAACAGGATCGAATTGGTATTGGAACATTCCAACCCAAAGACGAGAAAAACCAGGATTCAACCGAACTCACGGGGGATATCAATTATCGGAAGATTGCCGAATACGGTTCAGAATCGGATCCTCGTGCTTTCAATTTTGATGGCGAATTCAATGTGGCCAACCGCGGCATCATTGAATTTATTGAAGTGCTTAAACTGGATGTGGCCTTTTTGTACGATTTGTTGGGGGCCAGCCAGGAACATAAAATCAAACCCAAAAAATTTGCACAAACCGATATTGACGAGGTGATTATCGGACACACAAACGAACCCGAATACCGTCGCCTACAAAACAACGAATACATGGAAGCCCTTCGGGATCGTACCGTTAAAATTGATGTGCCCTACATCACCAAACTCGGGGAAGAACAGAAAATTTACTACAAGGACTACAGTGTCGACAAAATTAAAGGGAAGCACATTGCCCCTCACACCATTGAAATGGCCTCCATGTGGGCGGTGCTCACCCGTCTGGAAGAACCCAAAAAAGCCAATCTCACCCTGATGCAAAAACTGAAATTATACCAAGGCAAAACCCTTCCTGGTTTTACCGAAGACAATGTCAAGGAGCTGCGTAAAGAAGCCAAACGTGAGGGAATGGAAGGCATTTCACCGCGCTATGTTCAGGATAAAATTTCAAATGCGCTGGTCAGTGAATTGGGAGAAGGGTGTGTCAATCCTTTCATGGTGATTAACGAGCTGGAATCAGGGTTAAGGCATCATTCGCTGATTAACAGTGATGAACAGAAGAAACGCTATATTGAATTGCTGACGGTGGTGAAGGAAGAATATGAGGACATCGTTAAAAACGAGGTTCAGCGTGCTATTGCAGCCGATGAAGACGCCATTTCAAGGCTGTGTTCCAATTATGTCGACAACATCAAGGCCTATACCCAAAAAGAAAGGGTGCGTAACAAATATACGGGGCAGGATGAAGAGCCCGATGAACGCCTGATGCGCGCCATTGAAGAAAAAATCGATATTCCTGAATCGCGAAAGGACGATTTTCGTCGGGAAATTATGAACTACATCGGAGCCCTTTCACTGGAAGGGAAAAAATTTGATTACCGCACCAATGAGCGTTTGCACAAAGCACTCGAATTGAAACTTTTTGAAGATCAAAAAGACACCATTAAACTGACAAGCCTTGTCAGTTCAGTGGTTGATAAAGATACCCAGGAAAAAATTGACGTGGTCAAGGCCCGCTTAACCAAGAATTACGGGTATTGCGATATTTGTGCCACCGATGTGCTTAACTATGTTGCCTCCATTTTTGCCAGGGGGGATATTCGGGAGAAACATTGATTTGAAATCATGTAGGGGCGAATCTTGTATTCGCCCCCGTGTAGAGGCACGGCATGCCGTGTCCCTACGTTAGGGCGATCATAAGGATCGAGGGCGATCACAAGGATCGCCCCTACTACAGGGGCATTGCTGTTGTGAAGCACCTTTGATCCTCAAAATCGAACAAGACCATAGCCGTTTCAAGCAGATTGTTCGCGGCAAAATAAAGAAAGAACTTCGCAAGTTCATTACTAGTGGCGAGCTGATCGGCAAGCAGGGTAAAAAGCTTATCAGCATTCCGCTCCCTCAAATTGACATCCCCCATTTCAAATTTTCAGACAAACAGCGTGGTGGTGTGGGTAATGGGGCAGGCGATGTAGGAACCCCTGTTTCTACAGGGGATGGAGATGAAGCAGGAACGGGACATCAAGGAGGGGACCAACCCGGGCAACATATTCTGGAAGTGGATGTGAGCATGGATGAAATTGCCGAGTTGCTGGGTGAAGAATTGGAACTCCCCAAGATTTTACCCAAGGATTCCGAAAAGATTATTTCCTCCAAATATGCTTATCGGGGAGTAAGGACGGCAGGCCCTGAATCACTGCGGCATTTCAAACGTACCTACAAACAGGCCCTCAAAAGACAGATTATTTCAGGCCAGTACAATCTGGCCAAACCCATCATCATCCCTTACGGGGAAGACAAGCGGTATCGCAGTTTCAAGATTGTGCGCGAACCCACAAGCCGCGCCATCATTCTTTACATGATGGATGTTTCCGGTTCCATGGGGCAGGAACAAAAGGAAATTGTGCGCATTGAATCATTCTGGATTGATACCTGGCTTAAGCACCATTACCAGGGGCTGGAAACCCGCTACATTATTCATGATGCCGTCGCCCGTGAGGTGGATGCCGACACTTTCTATCACACGCGTGAATCGGGGGGCACCATCATTTCATCGGCCTATAAATTAGCCCGCAAGATTATTTATGATCATTACGATCCGGCTGAATGGAATATTTATCTGTTCCATTTCTCCGATGGGGACAACTGGTCGGGAAGCGACACTCTTGAATGTCTTGACATGTTGGAGAAGGATTTTTTCCCGATGGCAAACATGTTTTGCTATGGCCAGGTGGAAAGCGAATATGGCAGCGGGCAATTTTATAAAGATTTAAAAGATCGTTTTGGTGAACCCAATGACAACCTCATCCTCTCAAAGATAGAAGGCAAGGACAAGATCATCGATTCGATCAAAACTTTTTTGGGGAAGGGGAAGTAAGGGCGGGTTTATACCGCTCATAATTCGGGCAGGTCATAGACCTGCCCCTACATTGAACACCTATGTTATCACCTGAACTCGAAAATTGGCGTGTACGTATTGAGGGATATGCCCGCGAATGTGGTTTGGATTTTTTTGAAACCATTTTCGAGATGCTCGACTTCAAGCAAATGAATGAAGTCGCTGCCTATGGGGGGTTTCCCAATCGTTATCCCCATTGGCGTTTTGGCATGGAATACGAGCAACTTTCCAAAAGTTATGCTTATGGGCTTTCCAAAATTTATGAAATGGTCATTAACAACGACCCTTGCTACGCCTATCTTTTATACAGTAACTCCGTTGTCGACCAAAAAATGGTGATGGCCCATGTGTTTGGGCATTGCGATTTTTTCAAGAACAACATCTTTTTTGCACATACCAACCGGCACATGGTGGACATCATGGCCAACCATAAGACGAAGATACAGCGCTATGTCAATAAATACGGGTATGAGCGGGTTGAGTCATTCATTGACGTATGCCTTTCTATCGACAATCTCATCGATATTTATTCCCCGCTGATCAAGCGTTTCGAGACTCCAAAACCGCCGGTTTTAAACGAGGATGGTGAGGAGGAAGACCCCGAAATCCCCATTACAAGGCTTCACACCGAACATCAGTACCTTGATAAATTTGTAAACCCGAAAGATTTTCTGGATGAACAAAAGAAAAATTTTCTCGAAAAATCGAAGAAAAACGAAAAAATTCCCCTGGAACCTTACCGGGATGTCATGTTGTTTTTGCTGCAATTTGGCCCCTTGGAACGTTGGCAACAGGATGTGTTGGCCATTATTCGTGATGAAGCCTATTACTTTGCCCCCCAGGCCCAGACCAAGATCATGAACGAAGGTTGGGCCAGCTACTGGCACAGCAAAATCATGACGGGCAAGGCGCTGACCGATGCCGAGGTGATTGATTTTGCCGACCATCATTCAGGCACGGTTTCCATGCAGCCGGGCCGGTTAAACCCTTATAAAATCGGGATTGAGCTTTTTCGTGATATTGAAGACCGATGGAACAAGGGGAAATTCGGGAAGGAATATGACGAGTGTGACAACATGGTTGAAAAAGCGCGCTGGAACAAAAATTTGGGGTTGGGGCGGCAGAAAATTTTTGAAGTAAGAAAAATCTACAATGATGTTACTTTTTTGGACACTTTTTTAACCCAAGAATTCTGTGAACAGTACAAACTTTTTGCCTTCGACTACAACAAACAAAATGCCAGGCACGAAATTTCCTCCCGAGACTTTAAAATAATCAAGGCGAAACTCCTTTCTCAACTTACCAATTTTGGCCAACCCATGATTGAAGTAGTCGATGCCAACCATTCCAATCGTACTGAGCTCATGCTCAAGCACAAATACGAGGGGGTTGAGCTAGATGAACCCTACGCCAAGGAGGTTTTAAAAAATCTCCATGTCCTCTGGAAACGTCCCGTCCTCATTGAAACCCGCGCTTCCGATCGTTTCAAAATCTACGCCTTCGACGGCAAGGAACACAAGGAATACGATACGGCTGAGGGGATATAATCCAAGCTCCCCCACCGTCCTATTTTCGGACGATTGTCTTGAAGTAAAATCTCGCACTGTTCCTTCTCCACCATATTTTTCAATAGCTTATCTTTAAATCTGCTTTGGCATCTTCTTTGCTTATCGAATGTTTGCGTGAAGTTTTAAAAATAACTTGTTGAGAAATAGTACCTAAAAAGGTACTATTTAAAAAAATGGGGAAGGTCAGGAAGGGTAATTATCTTTTTGTTGATTGGATCGGCGATCATGGACATCATGTTCATGTTTATAAGGATGAAAAACAGGTTTTGAAATGGGATCTTGATGAAGGCAAGGCCATTCAAGGAAAAATCACGAAGAGAATCCTTAAGCTCATAAGGATATTGAAAAAAGAAGGAAGATTATGAAGATCAAAAAAGTGCATTACAATAACCGTAAAAAAAGTTTCGAAATTGAAACCAAGGAAGGTAAGTTTGAATACCCGTATTCAAGGCTTTTGGTTAAGCCCACCTTCGCCAATAAAATTAAAAGCGTCTTTGTCGATCAAGAATTGGGGAGGGAAGGGTTCACCTATACCTTTGAAAAAGGAGGTGAACAGACGATTTTGATGGACCAAGTCTTGGAATACAACGGTGATACGGATTATTTAAAAAACATGCTCCTCTACAAATTGACCGTGAAAGCGCAAAAAGCGCTACACTCCAAAAAAATCAGCAAAAGGGAACTTGCCAGAAGGCTTGGCACATCGCCAACGCACTTGTATCGATTGCTGGACCAGACCTTTTATGGAAAAACCATCGATCAGATGGTGAAACTTCTTTCGATGCTCGATTGCCCCGTTGATGTTGTTTTCAAAAAGGCGGCTTGATACTTAGCCCCAGTCTCATCTTTTTCATTGTCACATAAAAAAACCTTGTGCTAGAAACCCATTCCCATGCAAGAAAAATACAATCCACAAGAACTTGAACCCCGGTGGCAAAAACACTGGGAAGAAAAACAGATTTTTACCGTCACTAAAGATTCCTCCAAAGAAAAATATTATCTGCTCGAAATGTTTCCTTATCCCTCTGGTCGCATTCATATGGGGCATGTGCGCAATTACACCATTGGGGATGTTGTGGCTCGCTACAAAAAAATGAAGGGCTTTAATGTGCTTCACCCCATGGGGTGGGATGCTTTTGGGATGCCGGCTGAAAACGCCGCCATCAAAAACAAAAGCCACCCTGCACGCTGGACGGATGAAAACGTGGCCACGATGCGTGAACAGCTTAAACGTATGGGATTTTCCTATGACTGGGCCCGTGAGGTCAATACGAGCAAGCCCGGCTATTATCGCTGGGAACAGCTTTTCTTTTTGCAAATGTGGGAAAAGGGGTTGGTTTATCGCAAAGAATCGCAAGTAAACTGGTGTGAAACTTGTGCCACGGTATTGGCTAATGAACAAGTCGTAGGTGGCAAATGCTGGCGATGCGACCAGGTGGTCGTCTTAAAACCCTTGGAGCAATGGTTTTTTAAAATTACAGCCTATGCCGATGAACTCCTAAAGGGTTTGGATGAACTCAAAAATGGATGGCCCGAACGCGTGCTTACCATGCAACGCGAATGGATTGGCCGTTCCGAGGGCGCCAGCATTGATTTTCCCATTGACGGGACGGACCTTAAACTAACCATTTTCACCACCCGTCCCGATACTCTTTTTGGAACCACTTTTGTTTCCATGGCTCCTGAACACCCCTGGCTTTCCCAGTTAATTGAAGGCAAACCCCAAGAATCCAAAGTCAAAGAATTTATTAGCCGCATGGCCCAGAAAAAGGTGGAAGAAAAATACAGTGCAGAGCAGGAAAAAGAAGGCGTTTTTACGGGGGCCTATTGCATCAATCCGGTCACGCACAGAAAAATTCCCATTTATGCGGCCAATTTTGTCGTGATGGGCTATGGAACGGGGGCCGTGATGGCCGTGCCCGCCCATGACCAGCGCGATTTTGAATTTGCCAGAAAATACAATCTGCCCATCAATGTGGTCATCCATCCTCCCGGAAAGTTACTAGATCCGCGGGGCATGGATCAGGCCTTTGAAGAAGAGGGTATTTTAATCAACTCGGGCCAGTTTAACGGCATGAAGAGTTCGGTGGCCAGGCTTGCCATTACCGATTTTTTGGAACGAAAAAGAATAGGGCAAAAAACCATTCATTACAAATTGCGTGACTGGGGTATTTCTCGCCAGCGTTATTGGGGTACTCCCATTCCAGCGGTGCATTGCCAGGTGTGCGGTGTGGTTCCGGCACGTGTTGAAGATCTGCCGATTGTTTTGCCTGAAGATGTTGAATTCACGGGAATGGCCGGTTCTCCCCTGGCCCGGCATGAATCTTTTTTAAAAACAATATGCCCCAAATGTGGGGCGCCGGCCCGTCGTGAAACCGATACCATGGACACCTTCGTTGAATCTTCCTGGTATTTTCTGCGGTACACCGATCCCATCAATAATCAGGCTCCCTTTGCCGAAGACCTTGTCTGTTACTGGAGTCCGGTCGACCAATACATTGGGGGCATTGAGCACGCCGTGTTGCATCTTTTATATTCCCGTTTTTTCACACGTGTATTGCGTGACTTGGGCTACCACCGTTTAAGCGAACCTTTTAGCCGCTTACTGACTCAAGGCATGGTGATTAAAGATGGGGCCAAAATGAGCAAGTCCAAAGGCAATGTGGTCGATCCCAATTATCTCATCGAAAAATACGGAGCCGATACGGCGCGTTTGTTTACCTTGTTTGCTTCGCCTCCGGAGCGCGATTTGGACTGGTCCGATCTTGGGGTTGAAGGGGCCTACCGGTTTTTAAATCGTGTATGGGCCCTGTGCTATGAAACGGTTTCCAATCGTTGGGCCGGAAATAGTCCCCATCCGGAAATGAATTTTTGGATTCACAAAACCATTAAAAAAGTGACTGAAGACATTGAAAATTTTCATTTTAACACCGCCATTGCGGCGATTATGGAATTTGTGAATTATCTGCACAAGGTGGCTCCTGAATCCGGCCTGTCCCCTTCTTTTAAAGAAGCACTCAAAACTCTTGTTGTCCTTTTGTTTCCTTTTGTCCCCCATTTTGCTGCGGAATTGGGGAACTCTTTGTCGCCAAATCAGGACCTTTTATCCATGTCGTGGCCTTCTTTTTTGGAAGCTGAATTGAACAAGAAAGAAATTGTGATAGTGGTTCAGGTAAATGGAAAAGTGCGGGCTCAGGTCATGGTTTCCCCCGAGGCCAGTCAGGAAGAAGTGATCACCTTGGTCAAAAAAAATGACAAGATTAAAACCTATTTGGAAGGTAAACCCATTCGCAAAGAAATTTTTGTCCCCGGAAAATTGGTTAGTTTTGTGGTGTAACGTACTTGGCCCTTCGATGATTCGGCTAGGCTCATCACAGGCTCCGCTCAGGGACCGTCGAGTGGTCACCGAGCGGAGTCGAGGTGATGGGTCAAATTTTGACATATTATGTCTTCTATCCCCCTCATCACCATCCTTGTCTCTGACGACGCCTATCTGGTTCAAAAAAGACGGGGCCAATTAAAAGAGCAGATTCTTGGAAGTCAAAAAGATGAATGGAACGAGAATTCTTTTTCACTTAAAGATCATTTGCTTCATGACGTCCTTCTTGCCTGCGCTCAATTGCCGATGATGGCTGGTTACCGTTTTGTGTGGGTTTCCGATGGCGATGATTTAAAGAAAAACGATCTGGATCTTTTGTTGTCTTACATGCAATTCCCATCGCCTTCCACGTGTTTGGTACTTCATGTTTCCAAAATCGACAAACGAATCAAGGTTTGGCAAAAAGCGGTCAAAGCCGGTTTTATTGAAGAGCTTAAAGCTCCTTATCCCCGACAAATGTCTGGGTGGCTTTTCCAGGAAGCCAAAGGGATGGACCTGGCCCTGACGCCACCGGCCCTTCAGGCCTTAGTTGATATTTTAGGAAACCATCTCATGGCCCAGGTTTCAGCCCTTGAAACACTTAAAACTTATTTGGGAAGCCGGAAAGAAGTGCAAGCTAGTGATGTTGAAGCGGTGGTGGGGCAATTTTTAAGCAAAAGCATTTTTGATCTCGTGGGGCAAATTGGGGCCAAAAAATGGGCCCAGGCCCAGAGTTTACTGGAAAATATTTTAATTCAAGGGGAACCCTTGGTTCGGCTTGTTTCGATGATGGCGCGTCACTTTAAACTTTTGCTTTTGGCGCAGGAAGCTTTAAGAAAAAAATCAAGTGAACAGGAAGCGGCCTCGCAGTTGGGAGTCCATCCCTTTTTTGTGAAAGATTATCTTGTTCAGGCCCGTCAATATTCTTCTTCCCAGCTCAAGGAAATTTACCAGCGGCTGCTTATCACCGATCGTTCGCTTAAAAGCAGCCCGGTGAATCACCGGTTCTATGTTGACAAACTCATGGCGGATATTTGTTTCGGAGGAAGGTAGTCTATTTCCCTTTTTCCATCATCTCAAAAACCTTATCCATGTTTCCCGTATTTTTGTGGCTGCTTATGAATTGGGCGGCTTCCTGATTTTGGGGATCTAATTTTAAAACGGATTCATAATAGGCAATCGCTTTGTCCGTGTTTTTACCATTGGCGAAACTTCGGGCCAGTTGAAGGTATAAATCGAGCTGTTCGGGGTAGGTAATTTGCCCTCCTCCCGTAGCCAGTAATTTTTCATAATAGAAAGACGCTTTTTGGATATCTCCGCGTGTCAAGGCATGTTGTCCCAAAAGCTGCAGAACCCACGGGCTTGTATTGTTTTTGAGCGCGGCTTTTTCAAGTAAGGGGACGGCCATATCCATTTGCCCCATCATATAAAGGGCTCGTCCGTAGTTTTCATCAAAACTTTCAGCATAACGATGTCCGGGATGGATTGATTTTATTTGTGAAGAAGCCAGCTCATAATATTGGGCGGCCGAATAATAACCACCTTGTACTTCATAGGCCAAGGCCAGTTTTACATAGACCAAAGGGGACTGGCACCCAATGTTGGTGGCCTTGCGTAAAAATTCAAGGGCCGTGGGCAAATCATTTTTGTCAAAAGCTTCAAACCCTTCACGAACAAAGGGATCCCAAGCCGGGTTGGAAAAGGAGGTTTTTTGGTATTCATCAAAATCGAATCCTCCCATGGTGGTAAACTCTTTTGGAGACTGAGCCCATGCAGAAAAAAGAATGAAAAATAGAAACCAAAAAGGAATAAAATTCTTCATCGTTTATTTGTATCTCTTAGAGGTCTTTGAAAACAAGATAAATTTATGGGGGGATCCGTGTCTGAGAAAGGGCGTGTATACCCATAAACTGCCGAAATAAATAAAAATTTTAGGTATTGTCATCCATAAACCGCTATGTTATCAAAACCGCCCTTTAACAAAGGCGGCCCTGGAAAAGGGGCTTTTTATTTTTTTATTCAGATTTAAAAAGGAGAAAGCATGTCTGATATCTTGATTGAAGAAATGTTGGATGCCGGTTGCCATTTTGGGCATCAAACACGTCGTTGGAACCCCAAAATGAAACCTTATATTTATGGTGTGCGTTCGGGGATCCATATTATTGATTTGCAGCAAACCCAAGGGCTGGCTCAAAAAGCATTCAATGCCCTTGAAAAAATTGTTTCTGAAGGCCGGGATGTCTTGTTTGTCGGAACCAAAGCCCAAGCTCAGGGCATTGTTGAACAGGAAGCCATTCGTGCCAAAATGCCCTTTGTGACCAAACGCTGGCTGGGTGGCATGTTGACCAATTTTTCCACCATTCGTCACAGTGTTGAACGTCTTATTGAACTGGAAACACGTCGTGAAAAAAATGATTTCACGGGATACACCAAAAAAGAACGTTTGGGTTTTGACCGTGAAATAGCAAAACTGCAGGAAGTTTTAAGCGGTATCAAAAAAATGAACGGTTTACCCGGAGCCATTTTTGTTGTTGACCCCCATGTAGAAAAAATTCCCGTTCATGAAGCCAATATTCTGGGGATTTCTGTCATTGCCATCACGGATACCAATTGCAATCCCGACCCCATTGACCATGTTATTCCCGCCAATGATGATGCTCAGCGCAGTATTCAGGTGTTTATTACCAAAGCAGCTGATGCGTGTTTGAGTGGCCTGGAAAAACGTGAAGCCATGGCTTTGAAGGCCGGTAACGATACCGATTCCAAAAAGCCGGAGGGCAAGCGTCGCCGTTCAACGGTGGTTGAAGGAACCGGCAAGGCCTATGTCGCCAAAAAAGATTCTTTTGAGGGCGGAGCTCAGGTTGATAGTTTTTCAGCAACTGTAGAACCCACTGCGGATGCTTCGTGAGGGATTGAGAATGTCCTTATGTAAGGGCAATTCAGTAAGGGCAATTCATGAATTGCCCTTACGCAAAGGCAAAATTACCATGGAAATTTCAGCACAACTCGTTAAAGATTTACGTGAACAAACCGGTGCCGGCATGATGGAATGTAAGAAAACCCTTACAGAAGTTAAGGGTGATATCCAGGCGGCAGTTGAATATTTGCGAAAACAGGGGTTGAATGCTTTGGCAAAAAAAGCGGCGCGCATTGCTGCAGATGGGCGTGTTGCCATTGAAATTTCTGCTGATGGTCGGGTGGCTAGTCTTGTTGAAGTGAATTCTGAAACCGATTTTGTGGCCAAAAGCGAAGATTTTAAAAATTTTGTTCAACGTTTAGCTCACCTGGTTGCAAGTTTAAATCCTTCCAATATTGAAGCGCTATCATCAGCCAAATATGGTGAAGAGGGTTTGGTGGCCGATCGTCTTTCCCAACTTGTGGCCAAAATTGGTGAAAAAATGAGCTTACGCCGTTTTGTACGATTGGAAAGTAAGGCTGGGGAAAAATTGGGGGGGTATATCCATTTAGGGGATAAAATTGGTGTGTTGGTTCATTTTCAGGGGGATGCTCCTGAAGCAGTGACAAAAGATGTGGCCATGCATATCGCTGCGATGAACCCCCGTTATTTGCAAACCAACCAAATTCCTGCCGAGGTTCTTGAAAAAGAGAAAGCCATTTTTCTGGAACAAATGAAAGATTCAGGAAAACCCAAGGAAATTCTGGAAAAAATTATAAAGGGTAAAATAGCCAAGTTTTCCTCCGAAGTTTGTTTGGTTGATCAGGTCTTTATTAAAGACCCCACGGGGAAAAAATCGGTGGCTCAAGTATTAAAAGAAATAAATTCCAGCCTCAAAGTTGTTGCGTTCCAGCGTTTTCAGGTGGGTGAAGGGATTGAGAGAAAGGCCGATGATTTTGCCGCTGAGGTGGCCAAAATGGCAAAGTAGGGGCATAATTTTTCAAATGAAACCCAAATATAAAAGAATTCTTTTAAAGATTGGTGGAGAATCTCTCTCGGGGCCTGCCGATTTTGGAATTTCCATAGAACATACCCGGAAAATTGCCAAAGAAATAAAAGAAGTTGCCGCCTTGGGTGTTGAGGTCGCTTTGGTGATTGGGGGGGGGAATATTTATCGTGGGATGAGTGATGCCGAAGGGGATATCGACCGTGCTACGGGTGACTACATGGGCATGTTGGCCACGGTGATGAATGCCCTGGCCCTTCAGGGGGCCCTTGAAAAAGAGGGTGTTTTTACCCGTGTTTTGTCCGCCATTGAAATGCACCAGGTGGTGGAACCTTACATTCGTCGGCGGGCGATGCGGCATTTGGAAAAAGGACGCGTTGTTATTTTTGCCGCTGGCACAGGGAATCCATTTTTTACAACCGATACCGCTGCCGCTCTTCGCGCCATGGAAATTCATGCGGATGTCATCATGAAGGCCACCAAAGTCGATGGCGTTTACGACAAAGATCCCATCAAAGATAAATCAGCCAAAAAATTTGAAAAACTTTCATTCTTAGACGTGTTGAATAAAGGTCTTAAAGTGATGGATTCAACTTCTATTTCATTGTGCATGGATCATGGTACACCGATTATCGTCTTCAATCTTTTCCAAGCCGGCAATATCAAAAAAGTGGTGTGTGGTGAAAAAATCGGGACTTTGGTTCAAGCCTCTTAAAATTTTTTATGAGCGACAAGATTTTTAAAGATGCCCAAGGTCACATGGAAAAAGCACTGGAAGCTTTTCAGCGGGAAGTGTCCAAAATGCGTACCGGTCGGGCTTCCTTGAATTTGTTGGATGATATTCGGGTTGAGTATTATGGCCAGTATTTACCTCTAAACCAGGTGGCCACTTTGGGAGTTCCGGAGCCACGCATGATCATGGTGACTCCTTGGGAATCCAACATTATTCCCGCCATTGAAAAAGCCATTGAAAAAGCCAATATAGGGTTAAACCCCGTCAATGATGGTAAGGCGATTCGTTTGCCCATCCCTACCCTTACAGAAGAGCGTCGCCGTGATTTCGTAAAAATGCTCAAGAGCCATGGGGAGGAATCCCGTGTGGCCATCCGCCAGTCGCGTCGTGAGGCCTTAGATGTTGCCAAAAAACTCGAAAAAGAAGGAAAAATGACGGAGGATGATTCCAAAAAACTTTCCACTCAAATTCAAAAATTGACAGATGATTTTGTGGCTAAAATAGATGCTGTGGTAGCCAACAAAGAAAAAGAAATCCTCCAAGTTTAATGGCTTGACGTGTCGTCAAGGTGTCCCTTTTGCATTCACCATATCCAGTAAGGGCAATTCATGAATTGCCCTTACAAAAACAGGATAACTTTTGGATTCTTTCGTCAATCTTATGTCCCCATTGACTCGAGTCAATCTTCCTAAACATATCGCCATCATCATGGACGGCAATGGGCGTTGGGCCAAGGCCCGGGGCTTGCACCGGGTTGAAGGGCATGCGCGTGGGGTGAAGGTGTCGGAGGATATTATTGAAGTTGCCCACGATGTGGGCATTGGTTATCTGACCCTTTATGCTTTTTCCAAGGAAAATTGGCAGCGTCCCCCTGAAGAGGTCCACGCTTTGATGGGGTTGCTTAAAGCTTTCCTCCTTGAGAAAAAACAGAAAATGCTCGACAAGGGGATTCGCTTTAATACCATTGGGGATATTTTAAAACTGCCCCAGGATGTGCAAGAGACCATTGCCATGGTGAAGAAGGAAACAGCCCACGGGGAAAAAATGATGCTCACCCTGGCTTTAAGTTATGGCTCACGCGATGAAATCATAAGAGCTGTGCGTGCCATGTTTAGTGCCGGTTTGGAGACAAGTAGTGTCAATGAAGAGATTTTGGCTTCTTTTTTAGACACAGCCTTAATGCCCGACCCCGATCTTATCATTCGTACCAGTGGAGAGTCCCGTATCAGCAATTTCTTGTTGTGGCAGGGAGCCTATGCCGAGTTTATTTTTGAGGAATGCTTGTGGCCCGATTTTGATCAGCATCATTTCATGGCTGCGATTGCAGAATATCAAAAACGGGAGAGACGGTATGGGAAGACCAGTGAACAATTAATGTAGGGGCGCCGCTTGGCTAGCGCCTGTAAATGGGAAACATCCAATGAGAAGGGCGCTAGCCAAGCGAGCTGCCCCTACGGGAGAATCAATGCTACGTTGGATTTCAGGAATCATCCTTGCTTTTTTTCTTGTTTGCCTCCTTTTGTGGGGTTCCCCTTTTCTTATCAAAGGCATTGTGGTGCTGGTGGCGGCTGTGGCCATGGATGAGTTTCTTTTAATTGCAGGTTCCCGAAGAAAATTTTTAAAACATTGGGTGCTTATCGGTATCGTTTTTATTGCCACCGGCTACTTTGTTTTCTTGGCTTATTCTGCCGAGGATGTGCTTCGGGTTTTGGCCGCATCGCTAGGTTCTCTTTTTATTCTTCAGTTTGGTGGGAAGGATCCTTTTGAAAAACGCGTTGTTGGTTTGGGATATCATTTTATCGGCTTTTTCTACATTGTTCTCCTTTTTACTCATGTAGGGTGGGCTCTAGGGCTTCCTCATTATCTTTTCTGGATTTTTTTACTGCTGGCTTGCACCTTTGCCAGTGACACCGGAGCTTATATAGCAGGGCATCAATGGGGAAGACACAAATTGGCACCCCTTCTTTCTCCTGGAAAAACAGTGGAAGGTTTTGTGGGAGGGCTTGTTGCTTCGATAGTGGCGGCGTTCATTGTGAGAGCTTTTTTCTATCCAGGGTACCCACTTTCTTTACTTGTGCTGGTGGCGCTGCTTGTGGGCATTATAGGACCCGTGGGAGATTTAAGTGAGTCCTTCTTAAAAAGAGGTTTTGGTGTGAAAGATTCAGGCAATCTTATTCCCGGCCACGGAGGTATTCTCGACCGTTTGGACGCCCTTTTGTTTGCGGCTCCTGCTGTCTATTATTTTGCCAGATATTTTGGTTGAAAAATCTCCAGAGAATTCATCCCCTACGCTCGTTGGCTTCGGGGACGCGCCTTGCTGGGTCAAAACCCTCCGCCTTAGGCGGAGAATCTTGGGTCCAGGGCTTGCCCTGGGGTTCATACCATTGATGATTAAAAAAATTTCAATTTTGGGTTCCACGGGTTCAGTCGGTGTTTCTACACTCGATTTTGTGGCCAGGCATCCTGACAAATTTCAGGTTGTTGGATTGGCGGCAGGTTCCAATATTGAAGTGTTGGCGCGACAGATCAACGCTTTTTCCCCTCGTGTTGTTTCTGTTAAATCAGAAGCTGAAGTTTACAAATTAAAGAAAATTTTGGGCCCAAAATCTCCGGAAATTTTATTTGGTTCGGATGGGGTGGTCAGCATTGCCACTTTGCCCGAGGTTCATACCGTGGTTTCGGCTATTGTCGGGGCTGCGGGGCTTTTGCCCACCTTGGCGGCGCTCCAAGCTTCAAAGACAGTGGCCTTAGCCAATAAAGAAAGCATGGTCATTGCCGGTGAACTGATGAGCCGTGAAAAAAAGAAATACGGTGGGACTATTTTCCCGGTTGATAGTGAGCATTCAGCCCTGTTTCAATGTTTGCAGGCAGGAAAAAAGGAAGATGTCCAAAAACTTGTTTTAACGGCGTCGGGGGGTCCTTTTTTAAATAAACCCCGTGAAGATTTTTCGAAAATTACAGTGGAGGAAGCGCTTAAACATCCCAATTGGAGTATGGGAGCCAAAATCACGATTGACTCGGCCAGCATGATGAACAAGGGGCTAGAGGTGATGGAAGCCCGATGGTTGTTTGATATGCCCCTGGATAAAATTGATGTGTGTGTGCATCCGCAAAGCATTATTCATTCAATGGTTTCCTACCAAGACGGCTCGGTCATGGCCCACATGGGTTTACCGGACATGCGTGTCCCCATTGCGTATGCCTTAAGTTTTCCGGAACGCTTCCAAACAGGGGTGGCTCCCCTTGATTTGGCAAGCTTGGGGCAATTGACTTTTTTAAAGCCTGACATGGAAAAATTTCCTTCCCTTAAACTTGCGTTTGAGGTGGCCAAGAAAGGAAAGACCTATCCCGCAGTTTTGAATGCAGCCAACGAAATTGTTGTTGCGGCTTTTTTAAAAAAGAAAATAGCTTTTCTGGAGATGATACGGCTGATAAGCTTGGTTCTTGATGCGCATATTCCCCAAGAAGTGGCCTCTTTGGAAGTCCTTTTGGAAGCAGACCGTTGGGCCAGGGAATATTGTGAGAATTTGATTTTTGGTACAAAATTATGACAATTATTTATTTTATTGTTGCCTTGGGTATTTTGGTGGTGGTCCACGAATGGGGCCATTTTATCATGGCTCGCAGGGCGGGTATCCGGGTGGATCAATTTTCAATCGGGTTTGGGCCCAAGCTTTTTTCTTACAAAAGCAAACAAACTGAATACCTATTTTCGCTTTTGCCTTTTGGGGGTTTTGTCCGGATTCATGGCCAGGATCCCGATGAAGAATCCGAGGGAGATCCCAAAAAAGCTGAAGCCATCAGAAAATCGCCTGATGCTTATGCCTCAAAAACGGTGCTACAGCGTTTGGGAGTTGTTTTGGGTGGGCCCGTGATGAATCTTGTTTTTTGCGTGCTGATCATGCCCGTTGTTTTTATGTTGGGGAAGACAGTTCCTGCTATTCTTGAAAAACCTCCCGTTATTTTAGGGGTTAAAGAAAATTCTCCGGGTGAAAAAGCGGGATTTAAAAAAGGGGATCTTATTTTGGAAATTGATGGGAAAAAATTCTCTGAATGGGATTCGGTTTTTCAATGGGTGTTGTTACATCCGCAGGAAAAAGCCCAGGTTCTCGTCGAGCGCCAGGGGCAAAATTTCAGTTTACTGCTTGAAACAACCACTTCTCCTTACATGAAGGAAACAGTGGGCTATGCCGGCTTTGAGCCCCTCTTTTTTGTCAATAATGAACCTGTTTTGGGCATGGTCTCTGCCAATGGACCGGCTTTTCAGGCGGGGTTAAAGGAAAAAGATCAAATCCAGGCCATCGATAACAAGCCCATTAATTCCTGGGAAGAACTGACGGCGATCATTCGTTCAAGCGAAGGTAAAAAAATGCTTGTTGATTACATGCGAGAGGGGCAAGCCTTAAAGGCCGAAATTACACCCCAATATCATGAAGGTATGAAAGCCTGGGTGATTGGCATCACCAAATATTTTGATCCTTCTTCTGTGGTGAAAAAACGGTATGGTTTTTTTGAAGCCTTTAAAGAGGGGACTCAGGAAAATTTAAAATTGTTGGGGATGACCTATGATGTTTTAAAAAGGCTTTTTAGTTTTCAATTGTCTTACAAAGCCTTGGGCGGGCCCATTCAAATAGCCCAAGCCAGCGCAGCTGCCGGGAGGCAGGGATTGAGCGATTTTCTGTATTTTTTGTCCTTCTTAAGCATGCAGCTGGGTATTTTAAATCTTTTGCCCATTCCCGTGGTGGATGGGGGGCATGTTTTATTTTTGGGGATAGAAGTACTTCGAGGCAAACCGCTTTCCTACCGCATACGCCATGCAGCGGCGATTTTGGGCATGGTTTTTTTGGTGGGGCTTATGCTTGTGGTTACAGCCAATGATATTGACCGTGTATGGGGGTTGACCCAAATTTGGGAATGGGTGCGCGGTGTTTTGAGGTAGTTTTTATGATTCTTTTGGCTGTTGAATGTTCCACCAAGGTTTTGAGTTTGGCCCTGTTTGAAAACAAGGTATTGCTGGAAGAAAAAATTGTTCTTCCTTCCACAATCACTCTGGCTGAAAAAATTCTTCCTGAAATAAGTCAGATTCTTTCCAGAAACAACCTTACCCTGGGCTCGCTGACGCACGTGGCCTTATCGACAGGTCCCGGTTCTTTTACGAGTTTGCGCATCGGTTTGGCCACCATCATGGGATTAAGTGCAGGGGCCTCTTTTACTGTTTTTGGATTGTCTTCTTTAGAAAGCATGGTCCACGGTTTAAGAGAAAAAGGAGGTATCCTGGCTCCTACTTTACTTGCCGGCAGGGGGCAGCTTTATGCGGCTTTTTACAACGCCACTCAGGAAGGGGTGAACCTTCTTGAAGGCCCCTTTGTATTAAGTGCCGAGAAATTTTCAGAAAAAATCAATTATTATCGAATAGTTAGCGCTTTTGGTCCGGGGCTGGAATTGATGGCCGGGGCAAAAACTGTCCCCGTGGGAGCGGATATTATTCCTTTAGCTCGTCATTTGGGGGAATTGGCGTTCACAGGGCGTTTTCAGCCAAGCGTTGTTGATGAACTTAAAATTTCCTACCTCCTTGATCCTGATCTGGGGATAAATAAGAATTAGAACTTATTTTGTAAGGGCGGTTCATGAACCGCCCTTACAACAAAACTTAAAACACCCTTGATTGCGGACCTTAAGATGGGATATGACTTTTTTCTTAATAGTTGGTCTCATAACGCATAACCCATAACTCATAACTTTTTATGAAACATACAATTTCTGCTTTAGTTGAAAACGAATTTGGCGTTCTTACCCGCATTGCCGGTCTTTTTTCAGGTCGCGGGTATAATATTCAAAGTTTAACGGTGGCTGAAACACTCGACCCCCATGTTTCGCGTATGACCATTGTGACTTCCGGTAATGATGCCGTCATTGACCAGATTAACAAGCAGTTAAGCAAGCTGGTCAATGTGATTAAAGTGCGTGACATGACTTCAGAGCGGGCCATCAACCGGATTTTGGCATTGGTCAAAGTAAAACTGAATGAAACAAACCGCAATGAAGTCATTAAAGCCGTTGAAACGATTGGGGGCGAAGTTTTGGATGTAGAAGAAACCTACTGCGTCGTTGAAGTGAGGGGCGATGAAGAAAAAATAGGATCGACCCTTAATCTGCTCAAACCCTACGGCATTCTCGATTTTGCACAAACGGGGAATATTTGTATCCCAAGGGGGAAGGAAGAGGAGTTTTGAGAAGTCAGGAGTCAGGAGAAATTTTTTTAATTCTGACTACTGGCTACTGAATACTGACTCCTGTATTCCGCTTTAATAAATAAATGCTTCAAACCACCAACAAAGATATAATTGCCCGTGAAGGCTTTCCTTTTATTGCCTTGGGATTTGGCTTGGTCCTTGTCGGGTGGTTGATTCATCCGATTTTGTTTGTTCTTTTTTTGGCATTAACTCTTTTTGTTGTTTCTTTTTTCAGAAACCCGAAAAGGGCTTGCCCGGAAGAGCATGGTATCCTTGTTGTTCCGGCTGATGGTAAAGTACTTTCCATTGATACCGTACAAGAAGACCGGTTTTTAAAAGACAGGGTTAAACGAGTGTGTATTTTTATGTCGCCCGCAAATGTACATGTTAATCGGGCCCCTGTTTCCGGGTTGGTGGAAAAAGTAAGTTACAACAAGGGGAAATTTTTCCCGGCTTACGCCCAAAAAGCCTCCCTTGATAATGAGCAAAATGCCGTGGTTGTGAGAAATGAGGGGGGTGAAAGAATTTTGTTTATCCAGATTGCAGGGTGGCTGGCCCGGCGTATTGTTTGTTATGCCAAGGAAGGGGATGTTTTAAAGGGCGGGGCTATTTATGGGTTGATCCGTTTTGGATCCCGCATGGATGTTTATTTTCCCATGCATTACGAAGTTAAAGTTTCGATCGGACAGAATGTGAAAGCAGGGGAAACGGTTTTGGCATCAAAATAGTGTAGGGGCGCCGCTTGCCGCGCCCATCAACGGTATGAACCCCAGGGCAAGCCCTGGAAGATTCTCCGCCTAAGGCGGAGGGTTTTGACCCGGCAAGGCGCGTCCCCGAAGCCAACGAGCGTAGGGGATAAAAAATTATGCAACGACAAGGCATCAAAAAGGGTATTTATTTATTGCCCAACATTATTACCACCGCGAACATGTTTTGCGGTTTTTTTGCCATTATTCGCACCATCAATGGTGACTATGTCACAGCAGCCTGGGTGCTTATGCTGGCGGGTGTGTTTGATTTGCTTGATGGTCGTGTGGCCCGCATGACCAAAACCCAGAGTGGTTTTGGTTTGGAATATGATTCCCTGGTTGATTTGACCTCGTTTGCCCTGGCTCCGGCTTTACTTGCTTACAAATGGTCCTTGTACGAATTTTATAAGGTGGGTTGGGTGGCCTGTTTTGTCTATTTTGCTTGTGGGGCCCTTCGTCTGGCCCGGTTTAATGTGCAGTCAACCAGTGTTGAAAAAAAACATTTCCAGGGGCTGCCAAGCCCGGGAGCGGCCAGTACCATTGTGACAGCCGTTGTGTTTAACCAGTACATGAATGGGGACGTGCCCCCTCCTGGTTATTTTATTTTGGGGCTGACAGTCCTTGTGGGGTTGCTTATGGTCAGCAATATCCCCTATCGGGGGTTGAAAGTTTTGGAATTTAACAGGCGGGCGCATTTTTTTGTGATGGTGTTGGTGGTATTGGTTTTGTTTGTCATTGCCGTTGAACCCCAGGTCACCTTGTTTACACTTTCGATGCTCTATGTTTCTTTTGGTCTCCTTAAAGGAATGTTTTTAGGGGTTAAAAAAATCCGTTCATTTGCCGATTTTATGAAACATTTTTTTCAGGCGGATCCCCATGAATTGGTCATTGCAGACAAGGAAAAAAACAAGGGGCAGTTATTGAAGGTGGTGGATAAAGAGTAGGGGCGCCGCTTGCCGCGCCCGTAATTTATGAAACCAGAAATAGTCAAAATTTTTGATACGACATTGCGTGATGGCGAGCAGTCACCTGGCTGCAGCATGAACGGCGATGAAAAGCTGCGCATGGCCCATCAGCTGGCCAAATTGAATATTGACATTATTGAAGGTGGTTTCCCCATTGTTTCCCAAGGGGACTTTGAATCGGTGAACCGGATTGCCCTGGAAGTAAAAGGCCCCATGATTGCCGGGTTGGCACGAGCCAACAAAATGGATATCGAGCGTTGTGCCCAAGCTTTAGAGCCTGCTGAAAAAAAGAGAATACACACCTTCATTTCCAGTTCGGACATCCATTTGCAATATCAGCTGAAGAAAACACGGGAAGAAGTGTTGCATGATGTGGAAATGGCCGTCAAATTGGCCAAGAAACTTTGTAACGATGTCGAGTTTTCAGCCATGGACGCTACCCGCAGCGACCGTGCTTATTTAGCCCAAATGTTTCAGGTGGCCATTGACCATGGTGCGTTAACCTTAAATGTGCCGGATACGGTGGGATACACCATTCCTTCCGAATTTTATGATCTTATTTCTTATTTGAAGTCGGTTCTTAAAATGCCCAAGGGTGTGTGCATCAGTGTGCATTGCCATAATGACCTTGGCTTGGCCGTTGCTAATTCACTGGCCGCCATTCAGGCCGGGGCCCGACAGGTGGAATGCACCGTCAATGGGATTGGGGAACGGGCCGGTAATGCTTCCATGGAAGAAATTGTGATGACCTTGAACGTGCGTCAGGACAGCCTCCCCTTTAAGACGAACATCAAGACGGAGCAGATTTATCCCTCTTCCAAATTGTTGTCGTTTATTACGGGCATTAGTGTGCAGCCCAATAAAGCCATTGTGGGGGATAATGCCTTTGCTCATGAATCGGGTATCCATCAGGATGGCGTTCTTAAATTTCAGCAGACTTATGAAATCATGCGGCCTGAATCGGTGGGTATTCCGCGCAACAAGCTTGTGTTGGGGAAACATTCGGGAAGGCATGCCTTTCGCGACCGGTTGGTAGCTTTGGGCATTCCCCTTGAGGGAGCCGCTCTTGAAGCTGCTTTCAAGGCGTTTAAAGATTTGTCTGACAGAAAAAAGAATGTTTATGACGAAGATATTTTTGCCCTGGTTGAAGGCCAGGTGGAACTCAAAGACCAGAAGTATGTTCTTGATTCTCTTTCGGTCAAAAGCGGCAACAAAGAAAAACCCGAGGCCAAAGTCAGTTTGTTTGTTGATGGCAAGCCCAAGGAAGTTGTTGAAAGCGGCAGTGGACCTGTGGATTCCGTTTTTAAGGCCATTCGCACGCTTACAGGGTTTAAGGGTAATTTGGAAAAATATGTGGTCACGGCCATTACCGGTGAAACCGATGCCCAAGGGGAAGTGGTGGTGACTCTTTCAGAAGGAGATAAAACAGTCAGGGGCAGTGGGGCCCACACCGATATCATCGTGGCCTCAGCCATGGCCTTTCTGGTGGCTGTAAATCGGCTGGAATATTATCAGACAAAAAAAGATGGGAGAGGGGTTTGAATTTGTAGGGACAACCCTAGGGTTGTCCCTACGTTGGTATGTTTTGTTTTTTCTGCAAAAAAGAAGACACGATTTCGGAAAAACCCGGCTTCCGCGACGTGTGTGACCATTGTGGGCGGGATGCCCACATTTGTCTTAATTGCGGTTTTTATGATCGTGCGGCCTACAATGAATGCCGTGAACCCCAGGCTGATCGTGTGGTGGATAAAGAAAAATTCAATTTTTGCGAATATTTCGTGGGGGCGCAGCAAGCAGCGCCCCTACAACAGGATCCTGTCTCTGAAGCCAGGAAAAAATTGGAGGCGTTTTTTAAAAAAACGTAGGGGCGGGGTTACCCCGCCCGTACGCTATGACGATACGCCCGTACGTAGGGACAATCCTAGGATTGTCCCTACAGAAATTATGTCCAACAAATCATACAAAATTGCTGTTCTTCCCGGTGATGGAATTGGTGTTGAAGTCACCCGGGAAGCCGTGAAAGTTTTAAAGGTTCTTGAAAAGGCCAGTTCCCTTTTATTTACTTTTGAAGAGGCTCTTGTGGGAGGTTGTGCTTACGACCAAACAGGGCATCCTTTACCCCCGGCTACCTTAAAATTGGCCAAGCAGGCTGACTCTGTTCTTTTAGGGGCTGTGGGGGGCCCTAAATGGGAACCCCTTGATTATTCGCTTCGCCCGGAACGTGCATTGTTGGGATTGCGCTCCGAGCTTAATCTGTTTGCCAATTTGCGCCCCGCGGTTATTTTTGATGCTCTTTTAGATGCTTCAACACTTAAGCGTGAAGTGGTGGAAGGCATTGACATGATGGTCGTGCGTGAACTGACGGGCGGTGCTTATTTTGGAAAACCGCGCGGAGTGACTAAGCTCCCCAATGGTGAAGAGCAGGGGGTCAACACTCTTGTTTACACCACCAGCGAAATCAAACGTATTGCCAAGGTGGCTTTTGAGCTGGCCACCAAGCGCCGTAAAAAACTTTGTTCCATTGATAAAGCCAATGTGCTTGAATGCACCGAATTGTGGCGTAAAGTGGTCACACAAATGCATAAAGATTATCCTGAAGTGGAACTTTCACACATGTATGTAGATAATTGTTCCATGCAACTTATTCGCAACCCCAAACAGTTTGATGTGATCCTGACTGAAAACATGTTTGGAGATATTTTAAGTGATGAAGCTTCCATGCTTACCGGTTCCATTGGCATGCTTCCTTCCGCTTCACTTAATGAAACTTCCAAGGGGATGTATGAACCCATTCATGGCTCGGCCCCCGACATTGCCGGGCAGAACAAGGCCAACCCCATTGCCACTATTTTATCGGCCGCCATGATGCTTGAATATTCCTTTGGACAAAAGGAAGCCGGCGGCAAAATTCGTGAGGCTGTAAAGAAAGTCTTAAATGAGGGCTATCGAACAGGAGATATTTATACCCCCGGAACAAAATTGTTGGGAACCAAAGAGATGGGGGATGTGATTTGCAAAAATATAACGTAGGGGCCCTACCTCCCCTAACCCCTCCTTACCCCGCAAACGGGATCCCGCTTCGCGGGACAAAGGAGGGGAGATTTTTTGTTGCCTCTCCCCCTTTGTTCCGCAAACGGAATCCCGCTACGCGGTGATAAGGGGGAGTTAGAGGGGGTAGATGAATTATGCAAAAAAAATCCAAATACAACATTGCCATTGCCGGAGCGACCGGTGCGGTGGGGGAAGAATTTTTACGTGTTTTAGCCAAAAGAAATTTTCCCATCGGGGAATTACGTCTTTTGGCTTCAAAAAAATCTGTTGGTAAAAAAATGAAATTCTGCGGGAAGGAATATCCCGTTTCTCTGCTGACCCACGATTCTTTCAAAAACATTGATATCGCTCTTTTTTCTGCAGGAGGGGCCAGAAGCCTTGAATTTGCTCCATCTGCGGTGAAGGCGGGAGCCGTGGTGGTTGATAATTCAAGTGTCTACCGTATGGATCCCAATGTTCCCTTGGTGGTGCCTGAAGTCAATCCGGAAGATATAGCCAAGCATAAGGGGATTATTGCCAACCCCAACTGCACCACCATTATCGCGGCCATGGCGATATGGCCCATTCATTGCCTGGCCCCCATCAAAAGAATGACCATTGCCACCTACCAGGCCGTGTCCGGTGCCGGGGCCAAGGCCATTGATGAGTTGGAAAGCCAAACCCGTGCTTATCTGGAAGGAAAACCCGTTGCAAGGGGCGCTATTTTCAAACATCCCATTGCCTTTAACTTATTTTCCCATGATTCTGCTGTTGGCGAAGAAGGGTATTCTCAGGAAGAAATGAAGGTGGTCCATGAAACCCGCAAGATTTTTCATGACAAGGAAATCCTTGTCTCGCCAACTTGCGTGCGCGTCCCCATTTTTAGGGCGCATGCCGAGGCCATTCATCTGGAATTGGGGAAACCCGTTTCCGTTGAAAAAGTAAGGCAGGCCCTGGCCAAAATGCCGGGAGTGAAGGTGGTGGATTCCCCCAAAGAAAATTATTTCCCCATGCCCGTTGACGTTTCCGGCAAGGACGAAGTTTATGTGGGCCGCATTCGCAAGGATTTATGGATTGAAAACGGGATCAATCTTTTTGTCTGTGGTGACCAAATTTTGAAAGGCGCCGCACTAAATGCCGTGCAGATTGCGGAGAAATTGATTTCGTAGGGGCGCCGCTTGCTGCGCCCTATGGGGCGGTACCATAAATAAGGGCGCAGCAAGCAGCGCCCCTACCTCCCATGCCACGCATCAAACTTACCCTCCAATACAAAGGAACCAACTATCTCGGTTGGCAAGTCCAACCCCAGGGCCCCACGGTTCAATCTGTTTTGGAAGAAAAACTTTCCGCCATTTTCAAAAAAAAAATAATAACCAATGTTTCTGGCCGTACCGATGCCGGAGTGCATGCGCTTTTCCAAGTGGCCCATTTTGATGTTGAGCCTTTTTCAATGAAGCCCATCAATTTGTTGATGGGGCTTAATTCCTCATTGCCCGCGGATATCTCTGTTTTGAAAGTTCAAATTGTTCCTTCAAGTTTTCATGCGCAAAGGTCCGTGAAGAAAAAAGTTTATCAATACACCATTTTTAATTCATCCATCCCTTCCCCCTTTTTAACCGAATATTCCTGGCGAGTTCCTTATCCGTTAAATATTCCTGCCATGAGGCGTGCGGCCAAGGTGTTGGTGGGCAGGCATGATTTCAAGTCCTTTTGTGCTTCTGACAGCAATGTAAAGACGACAGTGAGGAGGGTGGATAATATTTTGATCCGTACGGGCGAACCTTGTGTTCGCCCATACAGCACGGGTGGGGCCATCATCACCCTCACCTTCACCGGCCCCGGCTTTTTAAAACACATGGTGCGAAACATGGTGGGGACTCTTGTAGATGTGGGCCGGGGTAAACTCACCGAAAAAGACATTCAAAAAATCCTCAAAAGCCGCGACCGAAAAAAAGCCGGAATGACCGCGCCGGCGTATGGGTTGGTGTTGAAGAAGGTGATGTACTAAACAATCCCTTTAAGGATTCTGTTGTTCTGCCCAGCCTGTGACACGAATAATTCGATTGGGTTCCCTGTCTGAATTACTGGTAATGGAAATGGCGGTGTCATGGCGACCCCATGTTCGTGGGTTGAAACTAAGGCCAAAGGTTGTTTGACTATGGGCCTCAACAATCAGTGGCCATTGAATGGGCAGATCATAGAGCTGGTATTCGGCACGGGAATCACGTGCCCCGGCGTTTGGCGGGGCCAGGGTAATGTTGGAGATACTTAAGGGTCCCGGACCCGTGTTACCGATGGTGACGGTAAAAATGTCGCTGTCTGTGTTTACAGCACGACTCCCAAAATTGATTCTGTTTGTAGAAATTTCCATGACGGACCATACCTCGGAAACTGCGGTAATCGGAATGGAAAAATGGGGTTGGTCGGGATTATCGCTGACAATGTTCAAGCTTGTATTGTAATTTCCGACAGCTACCGGGGTAAAACTGACTATAAAAGCCACATCCCTGTCATGCCCTTGAAGGGCAAAACCATCAACGGGGTTATTGTTATCATCGTCTAAATGATTATAAATGTCGTCAACATGAAGCTGAAACTGGGCGTCATCAGGGTTTTCGAAGGTAATGCTCTGCACGTTCAATGTTGCTTCTCCTATGTTAGAGATATAAATTCTTTGGTTATGTGTATTTCCTGACGAAACTCGCCTAAAATTAATATTTTCAACGGGTCTTCTCCCTCTGCCAACGGTGTAACGGTAAGAATCATAAACAACAAGATTGGCGGGTAAAGCCGCTATGGCTGAGGCTGTAACAGGGATGGTAAAAGAGGGAAAGTCGTTATCATTACTTCGTATGATAATTCCCGTATTATGTTCACCAAGGTTTTGGGGATTGTAGCTCAGACGAAATCGAATGCTGCTTCTTCGATGTCCGTTTTCAAGAACCAGCGGCCAGCTTATTTCTTGAAGAGAAATTTCTTCATATCGATTATTGATGTACACCAATCTGTATTGATCATTGGCAGGATTCAGTGAGATTCTTTGCAAAAAGAGTGGGGCTTCTCCATAATTCTGAATGTAAAGATTGACATAGCGTCTATTTGTAAGGCGCACTTCCCCAAAATTGATATTGGGGATGCGGATTCCGGCGTTTATAGGGGTGTCACGGCTTGCATAACCATCCATTGATATCCCCAACATCAAACTGGTGGGGGGTGGGGGTGGCGGGCCGGGTGGTAAATGAACCTGCACAGGGCCTGGATCTTTAAGTTGAATTTGCTGAGGAAACTTTTGGGATGGAATGGGAATACGAGATTGCCCCACGGGGCTTATTCCCACAGCCAATAGAAAAAATCCTGTAAAAATTAAGAAGCTATTTTTTCTAGGCATAAATTTTATCCCCTACGCTCGTTGGCTTCGGGGACGAGCCTTGCTGGGTCAAAACCCTCCGCCTTAGGCGGAGAATCTTGGGTCCAGGGCTTGCCCTGGGGTGCATACCATTGATTTTTCCTACAGGCCTTAAATTACTGAGGCCCTGTATTCATCCTTGCATTTCCCGTGACAGGAATTGTGACAGTGGCTTCATCAACATCATCACTTGAAATGACAATGGAGGTTTGATGATTCCCCACGGCATTGGGTCGGTAATTAATTTGAAAAGAATATTCAATGCCCACTCCGGCAGCAAGCTCAAAAGGAAATGGGGGAAGCCCCGCCAATTGATATTGATTGCTTCCATCGGCAGCAGGAGCCGCCGGTGCCGCAAGCGCAATATTGTTTATATGCAGCGGCCCGTTTCCCTCGTTACGGAGGGTAACAATCCGCGTGGCAGAACGACCTGTTGGTATGGATACGAAGGCAATGCTTAAAGGAGATACCGTGATTTCGGGAGACCCTGCTTCTGGGGCAGGTGCTGGGACTAAAGGATTTTCAGCCTGTCCCAATCCTGAATTTTCGGATGTAATATTGATTCTGCTTGTACGGATCTCAGGGTCATTACTTTCGATAACAATGCTTGTACTGAAGCTGCCGTAATTGTCTTGCGTGTAGGTCACATCAAGAGAAGTGGATTGTTGGGCTTCAAGTTCAATCGGAAAATTTCTGTCGAGCGGTGGGTTTGAACATCGCGTGGGGGAATCGGCATTGTTTACATTGGCATCAAAAGAGAATCCGCAGGTAGCTCCGCTTAAATCGTCCATTGTAATGTTGGTGATAGTGAGGACTTCTTCCCCAATATTTCTGAGAGTAATGGATTCGGTATGTGTGTAATAGGGAGCTTCTCCGTTAAAATCAGGGGCTATGAAAACCAGATTGTTTGGCTGAATGGATAAAGTAGGAGGCGCTGGAGGAGGATTGGGTATAACGGCTTCGGCACAGCCGGTGGGTAAAACACCGTAGGCACAGCCGAGAAGGATAATCATGGGAGCAGAAAGGCTCGTGTACAATAATTTGGTTCTTTCAAGTTTTTTATCCATTTGATTTTTCCTTGTTTGTTGGGGGGTAAGTCGTTTTTGGAGGTTTGGTTTTTTCTGGGGGTGGCTTTTTAGAAGGTTCATCATTTTCCTGATCTTCTTTGGATGGCCCGGTTTGGATCCGACTTGTTCCTGTGACGGGTATGTTGATGATGGGCTCATCGATATCATTGCTTGAAATGGAAATGGAAGTTACATGTTCTCCCACGATGACGGGATCATAGCTTAAGCCAAAGATGAGCTGTCCGTGAGCCGGTAATACAACGGGCCATGCAGCAGGAATATTATGGATTGTGTACTGGTTATTAATGGGATCAGCTGCCGGGGCAAGAGAGATATTCTGAAGGATGAGTGGCAAATTCCCTTCATTTTGCACGGTAATGTTTTGAATGGGTGAGTTGGCCCCTTGGTTTACTTCGCCGAAGTCAATTTGATCGGTTGAAACACTAATTTCCCGGGCATTGGCACTTCCCGAAATGGGGATTCTGATTGTGCTTTCATTTTCATCATCACTTGAAATGACAAGGAAGGTATTATGGCTTCCATAAACCTGGGGAAGATAGGTAAGGTTTAATTCAAGCTCTGTTCTAGGGGCAAGGATCAGTGGCCACTCCAGCGGAATATTATCAAGCTGATATTGGTTGTTGTTGGGGGCTGGTGCCTCGGCGGTCAGGATTATATTTTGTAAGGTCAAGGGCCCGGGACCGTCACTTCGTATTCTAATAGTATAAGGGTCGCTTGCATTGCCAGGGGTTACATGGCCAAAATTGATGCGTTGGGTGTTCACAGAAATTTCCGGCCAAATGTCCGCGTTTCCTGTAACGGGGATGGTAAAGTTTTGTCCCAAGGGGTCATTACTTACAATGGTAAGAGAAGTATTGTGCTCACCAACAATTTGCGGCCGATATCGAATGCTGAAACGAACACTGCTATCTTCTTCCAAATTACGACAGGCATCGGGGGTATTGATGAGTTCATATTGCTCGTTAATTCCCTCACCTGCTGGTGCCAGGCTAATTTCTTGTATACTCAAAACGCCAGCATCTTGATTGCGGATTGTAATTTCAATAGTTCTTGTCCAACCCACGCCAATTTTTCCAAAAGAGACTTGTCTCGGATAAACATACATCTGAGGAGCAGGTTGAGGTGGTTGCGGGTTATCACGGACCCCGGTTCCCAATATGGGAAGTCTTAACAAAGGATTGATGGGGTCATCACTGACAATTTCGATGGCTGTATTATGATTTCCTACCACATTGGGGTGATATTGAATATCAATGGGACATCTTCCAGATCCCCATCCCTGTGGTGCTGGAATGACAGAGGGTATCCAATGTACATGGAGGAATTCATATTGATTGTTGGCACCTTCCCCTTCGGGTAAAAATCTGATGCCTAGTATATTTAAAGGAGCTTCCCCACGGTTGAAGATACAAACAAGTTGGTTAATTTGATTGCCTACAAGAACATGTCCAAAGTCAAGCTGATGGTGATTAAGTACCATTCTTGGGTGGGCTTGTCTGGGTGCCGGTTCTTCGGCTCTTAAGGGGCTTTCAGCCTGTCCCAACCCTGAATTTTCAGATGTGACATTAATAGTCTGAGTAGGAAAATCAGGGTCATTACTTTCAATAACAATGCTTGTGGAGAAATTTCCGAAATTGTCCTGGGTGTAGGTCACATCAAACGCAATGGATTGTCCCGCTTCAAGATGTTGAGGTAGGCCCATGTCAATGGGTGGGTTGGAACATCGTGTGACGGAATCAGCGTCATTAACATCAGGATTAAAAGAAAATTCGCATTTGGCTCCACTAAAATCGTCCATGGTGATGTTGTTGATGGTGAGGATTTCTTCCCCAATATTTCTTAAAACGATGGTTTCGGTATGTTTATAGTAAGGGGCCTCTCCGTTAAAATCAGGGGCTACAAAACTTAAAGTGTAGTCACTCACAGCTTCCCCACTAATATTTAAAGTAGGAGGGGCGGGGGGAGGGGTTGGAACAACAGCTTCAGCACACGCTGTCAGAAGACTGATAAAAATAATGAAAGGAGAGAATAAAGAAGAAAGGGAACTTTTCATTGCAACCTCATGTTTTTAATTGGTAATTTTAATCTCCTTGTCACAAAAGATATTTTTTCATGTCTTGATGACCGGGTCAAGGACCTTCAGCTTCCCGCTCATCTTCGGCACCTTCAATGGCTTCGGCTCCACGTGGTTCTGGGGGTGGGGCTTCTTCAGGAGGAGGAGTTTGGGAACCGCCCATATTTTCCTGAGAGCGGCGTGCAGCTTCCTCACGTTCCTTGTCCATGGCTTCTTGGTCAAGGGCGGTACGGGCCCGTCTTTGTGAATCTTCAATCAGTTTATTTTCCAGCACAAGGGCCTGGATAATGTTGATCATTTCAGGAGCCACTTTACCACCCAAAGTTTGTTCGAAGGGTAAATCGTTATCATAAGGTTCAACGGTTCTTAATATTACCTGAATATCACGGACAAAACTGGGGATGCGTAACAAAGCATTCAAAAATTGGGGCTTGGTGCCATACAAGGCTTTCAAAAGGATTCCTGCAGCAGCCCTCCGCACTCCATTTACCGAACAATCCACTTCCCGGCCTTTGTCGCGGCGATCCTTCACTGTTGTTAGGTCAGGAACTTTTTTCAAGTCTTCTGTGATTAATTTTGTGATTTCGGAAGCTGTTAAATTGCCTTCCAGGATTTTTTTAAGGAGGGGTTCCAGTATTTGTCTCATGAGGTCATTAAGTTCTCCGTGGGCGTAGTCTAGCTGGGAACTTAAGGCATCATGAGCGTACTGTTTTTCGTCTCCTGCCAAACCGATGTCTCCGCCGCCATTAATCATGGCGGTTTCAATGGTCAGGGCATCCTGCATATTGGCGCTGGGTTGTTCCAAAAACTTTTCTTTTTTGATTTTAAGATAAGCATTGATGGCTAAAAGATTGGTTTCGTGATTTTCCCATTGCCCCATCACATATTCAGTGCCTTGGGCATCGGCTTTGGCTTTCATCGATTGGCCAAAGAGATAAGCAAAATCAGAATCGGTTTGTCCAAGCCCCGTTTTCATGAACAGGAGGGCCGTTTTTATTTCAGGGCTGTTTTCAAAAAGGAGAGGATATCCGTTTGCGTTGATGTCTGCTTCTTTGGCCGGTATTTCAGTCAGGATGGTTTCAAATATTGAAGCGAGTTCATTTAATTTGGGAGCGTAAGAAGGGCTGTTAAAGAAAATGGAGTAAAATAAGACAATGACAAACTGCCCTTGGTCATAGGCATTAAGTCCTGCTTCCTCCATTAAAGGTTTTATCTTTTTATTCCACAAGTCAACCAGGTTGGTGATGCCGGGAATATCTCCATTGGCAAAGTCGATCATCAAGGCAACAGCCTGGTTTCTGATATCCTTCAGTTTGGCCTTTGTTGCATCACTGGTGTCTTGACCGCCGTTAATGCCCAGTTTTAAAGCTTCTTCAAAACTGGCATCACTGGTTGCCGTATCAAAGCCGGCATACAAACCATGTTTTTGATCGGAAGTGAGCGTAGAGGCTGTTTCAATGACCGGCTTTCCACCGGCACTCACTTTTTTCCATACTTCTTCAGGGTCACCGGGGTTGTTGTTGATTTTTACAGCATTGGTGTCTACAAGGATGGAGGCATATTTGAGATTGTCAAAAGTTTTAAAACACACTTCCCCCGATTCAATATTTTCAAAACGAAAAGTAACGGCACCCGTTGCGGCATCATAACTGGCCAAGCTCATCTCAATATAATGACGGTCCCCATTCACGGCGGCTTCGGCATTTTCTAAAGTCAGTTCTTCAGCAGTATATTTTTTTGGAGGGAAGGCAATATTGATCATTTGCAGCTGGGTTTGTTCATCCGAGCGGCGGGTTTCAAGGGCATTTTCATAATCTTTGACTGTTTTGCCGGGCATGAGGTGGCCGTTTTCATCCAAAATGCCGCGTTCTTTTAAATAATCTGTATCCGATTTTTCTGTCAGCAAGGGGTTGGTGGCAAAAGGGCGCAGTTGGATATTTTGGTCCCCCATGGTGTTAATGCTTGCTGTGGATCCATCTTTATAATCGGTGCGTGGGGCTTCGGGGGTGCTTTCGGCGGTACTTGTGTCAACGCCCAAGTTTTCACTATCATTACGCAAACCGTCAATGGCGGCATTCAAGTCTTCCAAAAAGGCTTCATCGGCGGCAATTATTTTTTCAATTTCATCAATCTTGCGCTCAATTTCGCTATTGTGTTCCAAGCGTTCCAAGTCGCGCTTGTATTTTTGAAGGTCTTTTTTGTCGTTTAAGGCTTCACGCTTGGCCGCACGTAATTCTTCACGCGTTTTTCCTTGCAGGTCAATACTGTCGGCCTGTTTATAGTCGACATTAAATGTTTCGTTTCGGTTGGATGTATTTTCGATGCCCATAATTTATTTTATTGATAGTTTCTGTTTAAAATTTCCATGACGGGGTTGTAGAACTGATATGAACTGTCAAAGCCCTCAAGCCAGCCTTTCACTTCTTCCTTAAAGCCAGGGACTTTCATTAGGCTGTTCAGTATTTGGGGTTTTGAGCCATCCATAATAATTAAAAACATGGCAGCCAGAACGCCCAAAGAAGTTTTTCCATCGGTTTGAACCAGAGCGCTCATGGCCGCTTCGAGTTTGGCCACAATATGGGCGGCGGGCATGGGTTCATCCGTGATGATTGCCTGCAGGAGACTATCTATTTTTGGTTCATAGTATTCCTGGAATTTTGCGATTTGTTCATTGTTGGCGCTGGCCACTGTGTCTTCGACATCATCTTTATCCCAGCAATAATTTGCGACGTAAAGGTCAAGGTTTTCGTAAACCGATTCGTAGTCTTTTTGGTCAAAATCAACCATTTCGGAACTGGCCATGGTGTCTTCCATGGCACTGACCTTGTTAATACTGTCAGGGATCTCGCTGCCTTTTTCCTTGAGCAAGTTCTTAAATTTATCGAGGGCTGCTTTATTGGTTTGGGTATCCCACCAACGACCTCGTTGTATTTCAGATTCAGGATGGATCGGATCATCCGAGCCCAAAATATTGGTGGTGAATAGCTCGTATGCGGCTAAGGCACCCCCAAATTGCCCGCCACCGGTTTGATATTCCAGAAGCAGGATGACGGTTTTATAGCTTGCCGACTCGTGATCTTTCCAATGACGCATGACAATATTTCCTTGGGCGTCCTTTTGAGCCTTGTTGGTTCTTCCATCAATTACTTCAAAATCGGCCATGAGTTGGTTTTCAAAAAGTTCAACAAGGGGTCCTGCAAAACTGCTGAACACTTCCTTGGAAGTGGAATGGAACATGGTCATCACCATGCTAATGATAAGGTTGTTTCTATCGGCACCCAAAAGACCGGCTTCGTCCCATTTCTTCAGTATTTTATCGGTGAATTCTTTTTTCCAGTCCCCCTTGGGATTGTTTGTGTAAAACTGGTAGAAAATTTCAATGGCTTCCTTCCAATAGGGTCTTAAATCTGTACGAGAGGCCATGGTCCACATGTTTCGGCTTGCATCAAAGGCCGCATCAGAGGTGGCTGCTTTGTAGCCGTTTGAACGAGTCACATCGAGTTCTTTGCCTTCACCTTCGGATTCTTCCACATTGGCGCTAATGGTGGTCGCCCCGTTATCAATGGACATAATTTTTTTCAGATTTTCAGGAAGGGCCAATAATTCGTCACGATCCACTTCGGCATTGGACCAGATAATGGAAGCTTTGTCATAATTGACAATGGTTTGAAAAGTAATGACTCCCGTTTCAAGGTTTTCAATTCGAACCGTTAGCTGTTTATTTCCCTCATCAATGGAAGCAATACTTAGTTTGGTTTTTCCACCGCCATCAAAAGTTATTTTTTGGCGTTGTTCGAGATTGGAATTTGTATCAAGGCTGTTTTTTGCTTTATATGCTTCGATGTCAGCTTCGGTAAGAACGCCATCTCCATTTACATCTTGAATCACTTCCTTTGTTTCAGGATCAATTACTCCATCATCAATAAGTCTTTGCTCCAGTGTTTTTTGAGCTTCTTGGGGATCTTCTCCAGGCACTGGGGCAGGATCGGCTGGATTTAAAATATAGGTCCTGTCTTCGGTTGAATCAGCGGCTGTTACATGGATATCATCCCCATTGGTAAAATCCTGGGCGATTTCCCCATTGGGGCCAACAGTCACGGGATATTTTTCTTCAGCTTCGGTGGTGGTTGTGTCCACTTCCGATGTGTCCACACCACTTTCACTTTCCCGATCAGCACGCGTGGCTTCGGTGAGTTCGTTAAGAAAAGTCTCGATATCTTTTTTTAATTCTTCCAGCGCTTCACGACGGGCTTGGTCGGCTGAATCCTTGTTTTCTAATTCACGGATGGCCCGGTTTACCGTGCGTAAATCCTGGCTGGCATCTCTTCGGGCCACACGTTTTTCATCGGTACCCAGGTTTTTGATACGCGCAGAATCTGTATGGGCGTAGTCGGAATCAGTGGCGGAGTTTCTGTTTGAATCATTGTGGATGGCTTGCGTCATAAAAAATTCCCCTTTTTTTAAAAAAAATACATGCGTCCGTTATGTTTAATAGCAAACCCAGTGCCAAAAACTTAGGGAGAATTCAAATCTAAATATATGTAATTATTAAGTATTTTTTTATTATAGGAAGCTTGGCTTGCCTGGGGTTGGGGGTTTTTTGACTTCGGGGGGTACTTATTGGGGGTTTGTCTCCCCATTTGGCAAGGACGCAAAAGTGCTGTATACAAACAAAGATATGAAATGGTTTTGGATCCTTTTTTTTGTTTGGTTTTGTGGGTGTGCCCGTCTCCAAGATTGGTGGTTTGATGAAGCTCAAAACACACATCAAAAACAGGCAGAGCCGATAAAAGAAACTCCTCAAACGGTATCCGATGAAAAAATAAAAACGGATCTTGCAGCAAAATTGTTCCGGCTCTTTGTTTTTGAATTATTCCCGCTTGAAGCAAAAATAATTTTGCAGGACTCTTTGATTTCCGAAGAAGATTTAAGAAAAATGGTTTTTGAGGCTGAAGGAATTTTGTTTCCCGCTTTGACTATCCATCGGGTTGTTTTTGAAAACAAGGGCCCCCAAGGGGAAGTGATTCATGTGATAGGATTAAGAAGTGATTATGCCGACTGGTCCAAAAAACTTATTTCACAACCTGAATTAAGCCGCCGCTTTGAAATAAAAATTGAAGAAACTCTTGATTCTCTTAAATCCAAAACAATTTTGGCCAGGGAAGCAGGGAAGAACGATCAGGCCTTGAATTATCTTGCCCAATGGATAGCGCATGCTCCCACAAATCTGCAAGTGTTGGGGCTTTTGGGGAACGTGTATCGCGATCTTCACCATTATCCCCAAGCGATCGAAGTTTATAAAAAAATGCGTGCCATGGGACAGGAGAATGTTTTTGTCCTGCATAATTTGGGTTTTTGTTATGAAAAAATGGGATTGTTGGTGGAAGCCAGTGAGTCTTACCGCAAAGCCTTGGAGATGGGGGGATACAATGAATTGCTCATGAAGCAGCTAGCCATGGTCTATGCCAAAAACAATGATACCAACGGGGCCTTATTTTGGATAAATAAGGCAAGAGCGGTAAGGGATTCAAGTGATTTGTGGCTGATCGAAGGCAATTTATATCGTAATTTAAAGCAATACGAAAAAGCGGAGAATGCTTATGCGAAAGTAAGCACCCTTAATTCGGAAGAGGCTCGGGGTCTCTATAATCAAATCCTTGTTGATTTTGACCAGAAGCAATGGGCTCAAGCCAAAGTTAAATGGAACAAGCTAAAAGAGAAAGATCCAAGCTTGGCCAAGGAATTGGAGAATGTGAAAATATTTCAGGAATCGTAGGGGCAATTCATGAATTGCCCTTACCGGGACAGGTCCGTCATGAATGAATCGATATTAAAAATTATAACATTCCTTTTATTTTTAAATGGAGTCGCTCACGCCCAAGACCTTGGTCCCGTGGGGCCGCAAACAACACCGCCTTCTTTGGAAGGTGAGACTGAAGACACATCTTCCAAACAGGTTTACGATTTGCCTTACAAACCTTCGGTGTCAAATGAATCTACAAATAATTCTGATGCGGGTAGGGACAATCCTAGGATTGTCCCTACGGATTCCAAACCAATAGAACCCATTGATCCCGTTTTGGTTTATCTTCCTTCTAAATCTCCTGAACCTGTGGGAGCGTTGGATCCGGTGATGTAGGGATGCCGCTGGCTAACGCGTAGATAGGGCGCACCAAGGGGCGCCCCTACGGAACGACCAATCAATAATCCCATTGCCTAGACAAACCCCATTTGTTAGCGTTTCGTTTCTTTAAATGGAAACATCAAAATTAATCAGTTTTATCCTGTTTTTTCCTGGGTTTCTTTTTTCGCTCAGCTTTCATGAAGCGGCTCATGGATGGGTGGCTTCCAAGTTTGGAGACAACACAGCCAAAGCCATGGGGCGCGTTACCTTAAATCCCTTGCCCCATATTGATATTTTGGGCACCGTTGTGTTGCCGGCTTTGGGATTTTTTCTTGGCGGATTTATCATCGGATGGGGGAAGCCGGTTCCGGTTGACTATCGAAACCTTAAAAATTGGAAAAAAGACGGCCTTTTTATCGCCGCCGCGGGGCCTTTGAGCAATTTTTTGTTGGCTCTGATCTTGGCAGGAGTCTTACATGTCATTGCTTTTCTTAAGCCTGAATGGATGCTGCCATTAAACTATAACGGGTTCACCATTATCGGAGCCATTGTCCAGATTTTTTATCTGAACCTGGCATTGCTCTTTTTTAATTTGATTCCCATTCATCCTTTAGACGGGGGCAAAGTCATGTTTGGATTGCTTCCCCAACCTTGGGCTTCCAAGTTTGATGCGTTTGTGGGTCAGTATGGGACTCTCATTTTGTTGATGTTGTTTTTTACGGGATTTTACCGTATTTTAGTGGGCGTTCCTTTGCAGATGGTTGCGAGAATATTGCTGTAGGGGCGCCCCTTGGCGCGCCCCCCATGAAAATTATGCAAAAACAAATTATCGTCTCTGGTATGCGCCCTACGGGCTTGCTCCATTTGGGGCATTATTTTGGGGTGCTGCGCAATTGGGTTGTACTGCAAAACAAGTATCAATGTTATTTTTTTGTGGCTGACTGGCATAGTTTGACCACGGAATACGACCATGTGGATATTGTCCAGAGCTCGCTTAAGGAAATGGTGCTTGATTGGCTGGCGTGTGATGTTTCTCCAGAGAAATGCGTTTTATTTGTTCAATCCAAGGTGCCCGAGCATGCCGAATTGCATCTGCTTTTTTCGATGATCACTCCACTTGGATGGCTTGAACGAGTCCCTAGTTACAAAGAAATTCAACAACAGTTGACAGGGAAGGATTTATCCACGTATGGATTTTTAGGGTACCCTCTTTTGCAAACGGCCGATGTGGCCATTTACAAGGCCCACAAAGTTCCTGTGGGTCAGGACCAGGTGGCGCATATCGAGCTTTCACGCGAGGTGGTGCGCCGGTTCAATCATTTGTACAAAGATATATTTCCCGAACCCGAAACTTTTTTGACAACGGTTCCCAAAGTTCCTGGAACCGACGGGCGAAAAATGTCAAAAAGTTATCAGAACTGTATTTATCTTTCCGATGATGAAAAAACATTCAACGACAAACTGCTTAAACATATAACCGACCCTGCCCGTCAAAGACGCACCGATCCTGGAAATCCCGATATTTGTCCCATTTATGCTTATCACAAGGAAGTGTCTTCAAAAGAGGAGATAGGACAGGTGAATCTTGATTGTCGCACAGCCAAAATAGGATGCATTGATTGCAAAAAAATTCTCATTAAAAATATGACGGAAACTTTTAAGCCTTTTCGTGAGAAAAGAAATGAATTGAAAAAAGATCCAAAAATAATTGGTGATATTTTGGCGGAAGGGGCTAAAAAGGCCCGCATGGTGGCGGGGCAAACATTAGCCGAAGCCAATGAGGCGATGGGATTATCGTAGGGGCGATCCTCGTGATCGCCCTGATGTATAGGGGCGAATACAAGATTCGCCCATACCAACACATGTCAACCGAAACACAAAACACACAGGACTACCGAATCAATCTCGATCTTTTTGAAGGGCCGCTGGACCTGCTTTTGCATTTAATCAAAAAGAACGATCTTGATATTGCCAATATCCCCATTGCTTTCATTCTTAAGGAATATTTGGGATATCTTGACTTGATGCAAGACCTCAACATTGATGTGGCGGGGGAGTTTATTTTGATAGCCGCCGAGCTAACACACATCAAGTCACGTTTGTTGGTTCGTCAAGATGACGAAGAAAAAGCAGAAGAACCCGATCCCCGGGCCGATTTGATGGTCCGTCTTTTGGAATATCAAAAATATAAGAGGGCGGCGGGATGGTTAAGCGGGCGTCCCATGCTTTTGCGCGATGTTTTTAAAAGACCCAAAATGGCACTTCCTGATGAAACCAAAGAAGACCAGGAATGGGTGGAAATTGAGCCCTTTCATTTATTAAAGGCCTTTGGTGAAATTTTAAAACGGGCTCCCAAACATACGGTCCATCAAATAGAGGTTGAACGGGTTTCAATCACCGATCGTATTTATCAGATTGTGGATAAACTGCAGAATGTTGAAAGTCTCCTGTTTGAAGAAATGTTTGAAGGAGAAATAACGCGTCATAGTATTGTGGTTACTTTTTTGGCCTTGCTTGAAATGGGTAGACTCAGGATGGTCCAGATTTTTCAGACCGATGAACGAGGCGTTATTCGTGTGCGCAGGAAAATGGAAGTTAGTGAGATTCCTGTAATGGATGCTGTAAATGGCGAGTGACCCTTCGACTATGCTCAGGGTGTCCATTAAAAAATAATGGACATGGTGAGCCCCGTCCCGCAAACGGGACCCCGCTACGCGGTGGTCGAACCATGACTTTAGTAAATAATTTATGGAAAAAACCCAAATCAAATCAATTATTGAAGCCCTTCTTTTTGTCTCGCCGGAACCTCTTTCGACTTCTGATTTAAGAAAATTACTTAAAACAGAACCCAAAGAAACAGCAAAAATTGAAGATTCCGTGGAGAAGGCTTCTGGTGAAGCAATCCCCGAGGCCGAAGGGATTGAACAAAATGCGGAAGAAAGGGAAGAAGCGGATCCTTTGGCGCAGTTAAAAGAAGCGCAAAGCCAGATGGAAATGGAAGTTTCCCTTGGGGATATCAAGGATGCGTTAAGTGAGCTTAGCTGCGAATACCAAATGTCTGCCGATCGTGGTTTTGAGTTGGTGGAAGTGGCAGGAGGTTTCCAATTTCGTACCAAGGCTCATGTGGGTTCTTTTTTAAAGAATCTCCAAAAGATTCCCAAAGCCCGCTTGTCCAATCCCAGCATGGAAACTTTAGCCATTGTGGCCTACCAACAACCTGCCACCCGCCAAAAGATTGAAGAGATTCGAGGCGTCGACAGTGGCGGTGTGATCAAGACATTGCTCGATCGTGATCTGGTGCGCATTGTGGGCCGCAGTGAAGAACTGGGTAAGCCCATCATGTATGGAACCACCAAAACATTCTTGGAAATTTTCAGCCTTAAATCGCTCTCGGATTTGCCTACACTTAAAGATTTGGAAACGATAGAGCCCCAAGCTTCTTCCGAAGAAAAATCGGTTCCTATAGAAGATGATTTTACGGCCGAAAGTACGGCTATGGAAGCTCTTGATTTGGAATCAAGTGCCCTTATTGATGAACTTGAATCTTCCATCAAAAGCATCCGTGATCTGGAAAAAGATATCTTTGTTGAAGATGAGAGTGACCCTTCGACTTAGCTCAGGGTGTCCTATTTTTGTAAGGGCAATTCATGAATTGCCCTTACATGGACATGAGCCCCGTCCCGTAAACGGGACCCCGCTATGCGGTGGTCGAACCATCTTACTATTTTCATGCCTCTTGAACGTCTTCAAAAACTGATTGGTCAAACAGGGCTGTATTCTCGTCGTGAAGCCGAAATGCTGATGAAGCAGGGGCATGTATTTGTAAACGGTAAAAAAGTAACCGTGCTCGGGACAAAAGTGGATTCCTCCACAGCCAAGATTTCTGTCAAAGGAGAAAAACTCAATCTTCACCAAACAGTCCAAATCATTCTTTTTCATAAACCCAAAAAATGTGTGGTGTCTTCAAATGATGAACTTGAACGCTCAGCTGTTTACGATTTTTTGCCCAAAAAATTTGCCTCTTTTAAGCCGCTGGGAAGGCTTGATTATGATGCCGAGGGGTTGGTGGTTTTAACCAATGATGCAAGCCTTGTTGCAAAATATCAAAATCCCCAAGCGGAGATAAGAAGGGTTTTTGATGTGAAAGTGACTCCTAAACCCAATGATCGCCAGCTTGCCCGCTTACAACAAGGGTTTGAATTGGATGGTCGCAGGACCCAACCTGTTTCCATAAAATTTGCCCAAGAAAATCCCCTTTCAACATGGTTTGAGTGGAGCATGATTGAATCACGCCAACGCCAGATAAGACGCATGTGTGAAAAAGTGGGGTTGACCACCAAAACAATTATTTGCACTCACTTTGGCCCCTATGCATTAGCGGGGATTCCCTTGCGTGGATGGCGCTTGATTGAAAAAGATTAGTTCTTATTTGGAGATAGTTGGATAATTGACATTAATAAAATAATGTCATGTTCCAATTGAGGCTTTTTGGTTAACATCCTAATTTTTGGTGATTTTTCTTGACTTGAAGGACAAGCAAAATTATAGGAATTTCCCCATGACAGAAAAAAAATCCTACGATCTAACCATTTTGAATCAAAAGTTTAACATCAAAAGTGAAGCCACTGAAAAGCATGTGAAAAAGGTTTCTGATTATGTAAACAGAAAAATGCATGAGATTGTTTCTCAGAACAAGGCTATCTCAACAGCCAATGTTGCCATTCTGGCTGCCTTAAATATTGCTGATGATTTTGTCAGTCTTAAAGAAAAACAGGCTGATAATTTAAATCAGTGGGCTTTGACGATTGATGATTTGATTCGACGTGTGGAAACTTCGTTGAGGTAAAATTTTAACAAACCCTGCCTGGTTCGTGGTGAACGTCATTATTTTTTGAACTTACAATGACAAAACGGGGTCCATCTCTTACCTTGGTGAGCATGCCTCCTTGTGAGGAAGCCTAAAGAGGTAATAACGGGTTCCACCTTAATTAGTTAAGGTTCAAGATAAGCTTCTCACGACTTATGGTGGGGTTTTTTCTAGCCACTAGTAGGACATGACCAAAGACCAACTCAGGAAGAAAATTCTCGAAGAAAGACTGGCCTTAAGCCTTGAGCGGGTTCACAGCCTCAGTTTGACTATCCAGGAAAAAATTGTATTGCTTCCCTTGTGGAAAAAGGCCCAGCGCGTGGGGCTTTATTCTCCTGTTAAAAATGAGGTCGAAACGCGTTTCCTGTTTACCAAGGCGCTGGAAGAAGCCAAAAATGTCTATTTCCCCCGTGTGGAACAAGGAGTTCAATATTATGAAGTTAATGACCCTGCTGATTTACAAAAAGGAGCGTGGGGGGTTTTGGAACCCAAACATGGTTGTGTGACTTTGCCTCCCAATACCCGTTTGGATTTGGTGATCATTCCCGGTATCGGGTTTAGTTCGCAAGGATTTCGTCTGGGTTATGGCCGGGGTTTTTATGACCGTTTTTTGACTTCATTTACAGGGGCCACCATGGGCCTGGCTTATGAATTTCAAATGATCCCAAGCATCCCCATTGATTTGTGGGATTGCCGATTGCAATATGTGATGACTGAAAAGAAGGAATATGTTTTTTGAAGAGGCTTTTTAGAGGATGCATTCCCCCTTTAAAAAAGGGGGGTAGGGGGGATTTGGGCCCATCTCCGTTTCCGGTTTATATTTAAAGGTTCGAAGGCAAGCACGCACGGGAACAAATCCCCCTTTGTCCCCCTTTTTTTCAGCCAAAGGACTGATCCGTCCTTCGGCGGAAAAGGGGGATGAATATTGGGAGAGAAATTATGTCCATTTCTGTTGAAAAACAATTAGAGGTTATTAAACGGGGAGTCGTTGAGCTTATTGAAGAAGAAGGGCTTATCGAAAAGCTTAAACTGGGGAAGCCCTTGCGTGTAAAAGCGGGCTTTGATCCAACAGCGCCCGATTTGCATTTGGGGCATACGGTGCTTTTGCATAAACTGCGGCAATTTCAGGAGCTGGGGCATCAGGTTGTTTTTCTGATCGGTGATTTTACGGCAACCATTGGGGATCCGACGGGGCGTTCTGAAACAAGGCCCGGATTGTCGAAAGAGGAAGTTCAGAAGAATTCTAAAACGTATCAAGATCAGGTTTTTAAGATTCTTGATCGGGCCAAAACCGAGGTGCGTTTCAACAGTGAATGGTTTGACAAAATGTCTTCCATGGAATTGACCATGCTTGGTTCCAAACAAACGGTGGCTCGCATGCTGGAACGGGATGATTTCAAAAAAAGATTCAAGGCGGGGCATGATATCTCCATTCTCGAATTTTACTATCCGCTCTTTCAAGCCCATGACTCGGTGGTACTCAAGGCAGATGTAGAATTGGGAGGGACGGACCAAAAATTTAACCTTCTCATGGGCCGTACCATTCAGAAAAGATCCGGCCAATCCCCGCAAATCGTTTTGACCATGCCGCTTCTTGTAGGCACTGACGGTGTGCAAAAGATGAGCAAGTCCTACAACAATTACATCGGCATCAAAGAATCGCCGAAAGATATTTTTGGCAAGGTCATGTCCATCACCGATGATCTGATGTGGTGCTATTATGAGTTGCTTAGCTCAAAGTCTTTGCAGGAAATACAGGGAATGAAACAGGCTGTAACCAGTGGGGGGCTTCATCCAAAAAAAGTAAAAACCGATTTGGCCAAAGAGATCGTGGCCCGTTTTCATAGCCGGTCCGAAGCTGATAAAGCGGAAGAGGAATTTGCCAAGGTTTTTTCTAAGCACGGGTTGCCTTCGGATATCGAAGAGGTGACTCTGCCCGTCTCTTCTGAGCCCAGGGGGCTTCAGACTCTTTTGACGGAACTTTCTCTTACCCCAAGCAATAGCGAAGCGCGACGCCTTGTCACCCAAGGGGGGGTGTCAGTCAACGAAAAGAAAATTTCCGATCCCATGATGAAGCTTGAATGCAAGGGCGAGTATCTTTTGCAGGTGGGGAAGAGGAAGTTTAAGAGGGTTTTTTTTAAATGACCCGTTTGTCATTCCCGCCACGTGACCCCGCCATGCGGGGTTCAGTTAGCGGGAATCCATTCTTTGAGCAATGTGGATTCCCGCTTTCGCGGGAATGACGGTGTAGTAGGAAACATCGAACCATGAAAGTAAACCAACCTAAAAAGAAAAATATCCAGAAAAGGCTTAAAGAACTTCGAAAGAAAGCCATCGTTGGGGACATAACTTCCCCCATTCGAGTAGAATGGGACGCATGCATCGAATTTAAATCCAGAGAGATCAAAAAGCGGAAGGATCAAAGTCGGACATCTTGAATTTGCCATACAAGTTTAAATGGGCCCTGCGTGTTTTATGACGCCTGATTTTTTGTTCAATCAGGGTTATTAAGTATTTGAACAGTTTGACCATCAATTCACCACCCACGTATTTTCACCATGGATAAGTTTTTCCAGGTTTCCCTTTCCTTTTGAATGGGCCCGTTCGACTTGTTGATGGATCATTGTCTCGTAAGTGGGTTTTTGGATGGACCGGAATATCCCCATGGGGATGGGGGCGGTGGGTCTTTCCATTTGGGCAAGAACATAGGCCAACGAGGAAGTGGGTAAAAATTCATCATGCACGACAAGATCTTTTTCGGTAATGCCGTTTTCACCAAGGGTGACCACTTCCAAATTCATCCCATTTTGTTTGATGCCCTTGTTTTTGGTTTTTCCAAAGATCATTGGGTTGCCGTGTTTAAGGATCAAGACATTGTCATCGCGGACTTCAGGGTTTGTGGCATCGTCAAAAGCGCCATCATTAAAAACAATACAGTTTTGAAGAATTTCAACAAACGCACTTCCTTTGTGATGGGCCATGCGTGTTAAAACTTCAGTTAAGTGTTTTGCATTGGAATCAACCGAACGGGCAACAAAAGTGGCTTCTGAAGCCAAAGCAATGGAAAGGGGATTTAAGGGATAGTCCACCGACCCATGGGGAGTCGACTTTGTCTTTTTCCCCTGCTCGGAGGTGGGGGAATATTGCCCTTTGGTCAGCCCATAAATGCGGTTGTTAAACAAGAGAATTTTCAAGTCTACATTCCGACGGAGCGCATGAATGAGGTGGTTTCCACCAATGGAAAGGCCATCCCCATCCCCTGTGACAACCCACACCTGCAGATCGGGGTTGGCCACCTTGATGCCTGTGGCAATGGCAGGGGCACGACCATGAATGGTGTGCATGCCATAGGTGTTCATATAATATGGAAAGCGGCTGGAACAACCAATGCCTGAAACAAACACAAACTTTTCGCGAGGAATACCCAAGGTTGGTAGAACGCGTTGCATGAAAGCCAAGATGGCATAGTCACCGCAACCGGGGCACCAACGCACATCCTGATCAGAGGTGAAATCTTTTTTGGTTAGTTGGACACTGCTTTTTTGAGTTTCCATTGATTGTTTCCTTCGTTGAGAATGGTACGAATCCCGTCGACAACTTCCTTCACATTAAACGGTCTTCCCTGAATTTTGGTAAGTGATTTTATATCAACGGTGAATTGACCACGTAATACCTGGGCTAGCTGTCCCGTATTGAGTTCGGCCACGATGATTTTTTTAAACCTTGAGAGAACATCCCCGAGATTGGCGGGGAAAGGATTTAAAAAGCGCAAATGAAGGCTTGAAATAGATAGGCCCTCTCTTTGAAGAGTTTCCACTGCGGTGGTAATGGCCCCAAAGGTCCCCCCCCAACCGATGACAAGAACGTCACCGGATTCTTTTCCAAAAACCTGGGCTAAAGGAATGCTTTGAGCGATACGCCCAATTTTTTCGGCACGTAAGTGCACCATGTGCTCGTGATTGACAGGATCATAACTGATATTCCCGGTGATATCCTGCTTTTCAATGCCGCCGATTCTGTGTTCCAAGCCGGGAGTACCGGGAATGGCCCAAGGACGTGCGAGGGTTTCCGGCTCGCGGAGGTAGGGTTGAAATTTGTCTGCCTGAGTGGGGTGTTTAATCACAATGGGATTAAGGGAAGCCAGGGGAGGAATATTCCAGGGTTCAGCACCATTGGCCAGATAGCCATCGGAAAGGAAAATAACGGGGGTCATGTATTGAATGGATAGACGAACGGCTTCGATGGCCAAGCTAAAACATTCGGCCGGTGTTGCTGGTGCAATAACCGCCAAGGGAGCTTCGCCATGTCTTCCATAAAGGGCCTGAAACAGATCGGCTTGTTCGGTTTTGGTTGGAAGCCCCGTTGATGGCCCCCCCCGTTGAACATTAATGACCACAAGGGGAAGTTCCATCATAATGGCCAAACTTAAGGCTTCACTTTTTAAGGCAAGCCCCGGGCCACTTGTGCCGGTAAGGCCCAAACCCCCGGCAAAGGCAACGCCCAAGGCCATGCCCATGGCGGCAATTTCATCTTCGGCCTGGCATGTTTTGATATCAAAATTTTTATGACGGGAGAGTTCATGTAAAATATCGGAAGCGGGTGTAATGGGATAACTACAATAGATAAGGGGTTTGTTGGCCAGTTGAGAAGCGGCAATAAACCCAAGAGCTGTGGCTTCGTTCCCGGTGATATTGCGATAAGTGCCTGGAGTGAGTTTGGCTTTGGAGACTTTATAGCAACATTTAAAAATTTCTGTGGTTTCGCCAAAATAATAACCACTTTTCAGAACTTTTTTATTGGCATCGACGATTTCGGGTTTTGATTTGAATTTTTTGTCAATCCAATCCAGGGTGATGTCCAAGGGGCGTTGATAGAGCCAATACATAAGCCCCAGGGCAAAGAAATTTTTGCAACGAGCCATGTCTTTTTTGGTAAGGCCGGAGTCTTTAAGTGCTTCTTCAGTAAGCAAGGTCATGGGGACTTTATAGAGTTCGTAATCGTTCAAGCTGCCGTCTTCGAGTGGGTTGGACGAATAATTGGCCAGCTTTAAATTATCTTCAGTGAAGGCATTCAAATTAAGGATGAGCATCCCCTTTTTTTTAAGATCTTTTAAGTTTGTTTTGAGGGCGGCGGGATTCATGGCCACCAAGACATCGGGGGCATCCCCTGCGGTACGAATTTCTTTGGAGGAAAAGTGGATTTGAAAGCCGGAAACACCGAACAGGCTCCCTGCAGGAGCCCTGATTTCAGCAGGATAGTCGGGGAAAGTGGCTAAATCGTTTCCCAGGACGGCGGATGTTTCAGTGAAACGGTTGCCGGTTATTTGCATACCGTCACCGGAGTCGCCACATAAACGAATGACGACCTCATCTTTTTCTTCCAAATGTTTATTTGTAGGAGTTGGATTCATATAAATTGAAATGAAAGGATTGTTAAATTATAAAGGGCTTTTTGTTTATAGAGAAGTGGCATTTTTTTATTTTAATGCGCTACAAAAATGAGTACTTTCACACTTTAAGAGTCAAAACTTTGAGAAAGTGGTAAGGCTCATAATCGATATGACGCACATTGTCAATACCCGGGCCATTTTTATTAACCTCTTGATTTTAATCATGTCTTTTAGTGCTCAGGCTTCAGAATTAAAACATGATGGGTTCTTGAGGCTTTATAACTTTCATTTAAACGAAACCTTAGAAATTGCCTATGAGAAAGATCATGTCCCCAATCCAGAGGCTGTTAAAAGGGTCAGCCAGTTTTTACGTTCCCGTGATAATGCAGAAGTGGCAGGAATGAACCTGGATTTGATTCATCTTTTGGACCATTTAGCAGATCACTTTGGAGTGGATACGCTTGAAATTATCAGCGGGTATCGGCGTCCTGAATTTAACGAGGCTCTTCGGGCGGAAGGCCGTAATGTTGCCAAAAACAGTTATCACACAAAGGGGATGGCCTCTGATATTCACATGGATGAAATCACCGAGAAAAAATTGGTGAATTATGTCCGCAGGCTTGGCCGGGGCGGGGTAGGGTATTATCCTGATCTTTTGATGGTGCATGTGGATGTGGGGCGTGTGCATACCTGGCAGGAAAATGAATTTACGGATCGAACTGATATTGGGGAGTTTAATAAGGAATGTTCCCTTGATTTGAAGACGGATTATTTATTTTATTTTGATGGGCAGATTCAGAACCTTACTGTCACCAATCCCGAACAAATTTCCGTGAGGGAAAAAATGGGGCTGGAACATTTTTTTAGGGGGAAATGGTTTCCCTCCGGCGATTTGGTTGTCAGAAATGGCCTGTCGCAAAATTTGGGTTTGGTGCAATCCCAATATACTCTTCCTATGAAAGCTTTGGGGCGTATGCAAGAAAGGGTTGATACGGTTTGGATGCACCCCACAGAGCTGGTTCTTCCCTACGGCAAATTTCGGTGGAAACTTGAAACCATTGATGGCAAGGTGCAGTACTCGAATGAATTTTATTTGAAACGGATGTAGATACAAGGGGCGAACACCCTCCTGAGGCGGGCAGGCAAGGTTCGCCCGTACGGGTACGGTTTTATGTTTTCTCTTACACTCCAAGAATTTCAAACATTAGCCAAAAAAGGGAATCTCATCCCTTTGTATGCCGAAATCCCGGCCGATCTTGATACTCCTGTGTCTGCTTTTTTAAAAATTCGTTCCGGAAAATATGATTTTTTGCTTGAAAGTGCCACAGGGGGAGAAAAATGGGGGCAGTACAGTTTTCTGGGAACTAATCCACGAATGGTTCTTAAGGTTCGTAACGACCAATTGACTCTTTTATCGGGGAAGAAAAAGACGGTTCAAACAATTTCTGGGGATCCCTTATCGGCAGTCAAAGAGGTGATGAAACCTTTTAAACCGGTTGAAGTTCCCGGTTTGCCCCGTTTTTTTGGGGGAGCGGTGGGTTTTTTGAGTTATGATGTTGTCCGTTCATTTGAAAAAATCAAAGAAGCAAGTTTAGATGACCTTGGCGTGGAAGAAGCTTTTTTTGTGATCGCAGATACGCTTTTAATGTTTGATAATTTTAAACAGACCATCAAAATTGTGGTGAATATTTATCTTGATGGGACTTCTGTTAAAGGCTTGTATCAAAAAGCCTGTGTAAAGATTGAAACCCTCGTTCGCCAATTAAGAAAGCCCATCCCTTCTGTTTCCAAAAAGAAGAAGACAACCCCGGAAACCCCGCGTGTCAGGCACACCGAAAAAGAGTTCATGGGCATGGTTGAAAAAGCGCGTGAGTATATCAAGGCAGGAGATGTTTTCCAGGTGGTGTTGTCTACGAGGTACGAAGCTAAAACGGACATTGATCCTTTTGAACTTTATCGCGTACTCAGGCGATTAAATCCTTCCCCTTACCTTTACTTTTTACATTTTGATGATCTGGCCGTGGTAGGGGCTTCTCCTGAAGTGATGGTGCGTCTTGAAGGAAAAAGAGCCGAACTCCGGCCCATTGCAGGTACGCGCAGACGTGGATATACCGAAAAAGAGGATCTCGAACTCGAAGAAGAATTAAGAGAAGATCCCAAAGAACGTGCCGAGCACATCATGCTGGTTGACCTTGGCCGCAATGATTTGGGACGGGTGTGTGAAATAGGCAGTGTCACCGTGGATGAGTTGGAAATTGTGGAGCGGTATTCGCATGTGATGCACTTGGTTTCGCATGTCTCAGGAATGCTAAAAAAAGGCAGGGATGCCTATGATCTTATCCGTGCCACCTTTCCTGCTGGGACACTGACAGGGGCGCCTAAAATAAGGGCCATGGAAATTATCGAAGAGCTTGAGGGCTTGCGTCGTGGGGTTTATGGGGGATGTGTTGGGTATATCGGGTTTAATGGAAATTGCGACACGGCCATTGCCATCCGCACGGCTTTTTTCAAGGGAAAGAAAGTTTATGTTCAAGCGGGCGCCGGTATTGTTTTTAATTCGGATGCGCGCCTGGAGTATAAGGAATGCCAGAACAAGGCCCGGGGGGTTTTAAAGGCTTTAGAAAACGTGTACGGGCGAACCTTGTGTTCGCCCGTGATGGGCCAATATTGATGGGCGAACACCCTCCTGAGGCGGGCAGGCAAGGTTCGTCCGTACAATTATGTTATTAATCATCGATAATTACGATTCGTTTACCTATAACCTGGTCCAGTATTTTGGGGAAATTTTACAGGATGCAGGACAAAACCCCGAAAAGGAGATTCGTGTTTTCAGAAATGACGAATGTACTCTGGCTGATATCCGGGGAATGAATCCAAAATGGATCGTCATTTCTCCCGGCCCATGTACCCCGAAAGAAGCGGGTATTTCTGTGCCGCTCATCAAAGAATTTACCGGGATGATTCCCATTTTGGGGGTTTGTTTGGGGCATCAGTCCATTGGCGCTGCTTTTGGAGGGGAAATTGTCCGTGCCGCGCGCGTGATGCATGGAAAAACGTCGCAAATAAAACACGACAATAAAACCATTTTTGAAGGAATTGAAAATCCCTTTGTGGCAACGAGATATCATTCTTTGGTGATTCGTCCGGAATCGATGCCCGATGTATTGGAAATTTCTGCCACCACCAAGGAAGGGGAAATTATGGCCGTGCGCCACAAGCAGCACCGTGTGGAAGGGGTGCAGTTTCATCCTGAATCCATTTTAACAAAGGTGGGGAAGGATATTTTGAGGAATTTTTTGAGGTAGGGGCGATCCTTGTGATCGCCCTTCAACGTGCCCCTACAAGGGCGAATACCCTCCAGAGGCGGGCAGGCAAGATTCGCCCCTACATAACCAATGTCCAATTACGCCATCATCCCCGCTGCAGGTTTGGGAATCCGTTTTGGCGGCCAAACACGCAAACAATTTTTGGAATTAAAAGGTAAACCCCTTTTTCAATGGTCGGTGGAAGCATTTGTGAAAACAGGGTTGTTTGAGAAGATTGTGGTGTGTTTGCCTGCCCAAGGGCGGGGCGACCCCGCCCCTACCGTAGGGGTCGGGTTTCCCGACCCATGTATTTTTATCACCGGTGGAGCCACCCGTGCCGAATCCGTCAAAAAGGGTTTTGAGTTTTTACATTCCCAAGACGATGATACTGTTCTTGTTCACGATGCCGTGAGGCCCTTGGTTTCGGTAGATCTCATCAAAAAAATTGTTGAGGCAACCAAAGTCAAATGGGCTGTGGTTCCGGTGGTTCCTATCAGTGACACTGTAAAAGAAATGGATGGGGACAAGGTTAAAAAAACCATCCCCAGAAATCAATTAAGGCTCACTCAAACCCCCCAGGGTTTTTCTTGCAGAATCCTTTCGGCATTGTATAAGTCCCATCCGGACCTAGGCCAGAATTCAACCGATGAAGCCATGATGGTTGAAGGGATGGGGACGGATGTGTTTGTTGTCGAAGGCGATCCCAAAAACATCAAGGTGACAACACCGGATGATTTGAAATTGGCGGAATATTATTTAAATTCATTGTAGGGGCGGCTCGCTTGCCGCGCCCATTACTCTGGCCCAATTACGGGCGCGGCAAGCGAGCGCCCCTACAGAAATTATGCGTACAGGAATTGGTTACGATGTCCACAAATTAGTGGAAGGCCGCAAGCTTGTTTTGGGTGGGGTTGAAATCCCGCACGAAAAGGGTTTACTTGGGCATTCAGATGCTGACGCTTTGTTGCATGCCATTACCGATGCGATTTTGGGAGCCGCAGGCTTAGGAGATATTGGTCAGCATTTTCCCGATTCAGATCCCCAATTTAAAGGGATGGACTCCCTTAAATTTCTGGAAATTACTTTTCAAAAAATAAAAGCCAAAGGTTTAAAAGTGAATAATATTGATTCGGTGATTATTGCCGAGTCCCCCAAACTTTCCCCCCATAAAGAAAAAATGAAGGCCAATATTGCAAAAGTATTACAAATGAATCCCGAAGACGTGAACGTGAAAGCCACAACTGAAGAGGGTTTGGGGTTTACCGGAAAAAAAGAAGGCATGGCCGCATGGGCCGTGGTGACGTTGGGGTAGGGGCGTTACTTGGCTGGTCATCGAGCGAAGTCGAGGTGGCCCTTCGACTCCGCTCAGGGACCACTCCCAAACAGTGCCCTACGAATATGTCTTTATTTATTTACAACACCCTTACTCGTAAGAAAGAAGAGTTCAAACCTATCCATCCCCCCAAAGTGGGTCTCTATGTGTGCGGGGTGACGGTTTATGATGAATGCCATTTGGGACACGCGCGGGCGCTCATCAATTTTGATGTCATATATCGTTATCTGAAATTTACGGGATACGATGTCACTTTTGTCCGCAATTTTACCGATGTGGATGACAAGATTATTGCCCGTGCCCAAAAAGAAAAAATTTCGTGGGAAGAAGTGGCCACAAAATACATCGCCACCTTCCATCGCGACACAAAAAATTTGGGTTTGGTGACTCCCAGTTTGGAACCAAAGGCCACCGAACATATTCCCGACATGCTTCACATTATCGAAGCTTTGGAAAAGAAAGGGATGGCTTATGCGGCCGGTGGGGATGTTTTTTATTCGGTGAGAAAAAAAGTGGATTATGGAAAACTTTCGGGGAAAAAAATAGAAGAGCTTGAGGTGGGAGCTCGTGTCGATGTTTTGGAGGCCAAAACCGATCCGCTCGATTTTGCGCTGTGGAAGGGGTCAAAACCCGGGGAGCCTACCTGGGATTCCCCATGGGGAAAGGGGAGGCCGGGTTGGCATATTGAATGCTCTGCCATGAGCATGAAGTATTTGGGAGAGACTTTTGACATTCATGGCGGGGGGCGCGATTTAAGTTTCCCCCATCATGAAAATGAAATTGCCCAATCAGAAGGCGCCACGGGTAAAACTTTTGCCAAGTATTGGGTGCATAACGGGTTTGTCAACATCAATGCCGAAAAGATGAGCAAGTCGCTCGGGAATTTTTTGACCATCGATAGCTTGCTTCAAAAATATCATCCGGAAGTGATCCGGTTATTCATTCTTGCCGCCCATTACCGGTCGCCCCTGGATTATACCGACCAAAACATTGAGAATGCCCGCCAGTCGCTTATTCGCTGGTACGGAACGTGTACCCGTGTGGAAGCGCTTAACCCCACCCAAGAGCATCTTTTGGGAGATCCCAGCATTGTTGAGTTAAATGAAAAACTTCATCAGTTTAAAACTTATTTTGTCCAGGCCATGGATGATGATTTTAATACGGCCAAAGTGGTGGGAGCCCTGTTTGATATAACACGCCTGTGGAATAAAGTGTTGGATGAAAATAAAAACGTTCCAGCCTTTTTGGTTGAAACTTTTAACGAGGTCGTCAAGCAAGTTCATGAGGTGCTGGGTATTTTTGGGTCATCTCCTGCCCGTTTTTTTGAAAAAGAAAAAACAGCAGCCATGCAAAAGTCAAATTTAACTCCCGAGGCCATTGAACAAAAAATAAAAGAGAGAAAGCAAGCCCGCATTGACAAAAACTTTGCCCTGGCAGATACCATCCGCAAAGAACTTACAGAGGCCAGCATTCAAATTAAAGACAACCCGGATGGAACGACGAGTTGGAGTATCTCCTGAAATGAGTAATATTTAGTTGCTGAAATTCGGGAACAAATCCCCCTGACCCCCTTTTTTAAAGGGGGATTAAGCGGGGGCATCAAGTTTCCCTTTTTTTTCTACTGTACTTTCCCCCTTTAAAAAAGGGGGATTAAGGGGGATTTTACCCGCTTCCGTTTTTACATTCGTTTCCGGATCAATATCTAATACCTTGTATCGTGGCTTGCCACGGAAGCTTGGGGCCAAGGCTTGCCCTGGGGTTGACACCCTTAACTTTTTTAAAAATCCACGTGATTGCTATTGGGCATCGCAATTATATCTATCACAGCTTAAAGAACTTATTTCTTGAAATGATATTCTATTTTATCCACGAGGAATTCAGCAAACGGGAGAGCACAGGTAAACGCAGGGGAAACGGCATTGAGAATGTGAAATGAGTTTCTGTCTCCTTCGTAATGAAAATCCATTTCAAGTTTTTTTGTCTGTTTGTTGTAAAGCTGGGCCCGGATGCCTGAAGGACCCCATTTTTTGAATTGGTCTTTTTTAACACCCTCCATCAATTCTGAAGCTAATCTCACCAAATGAGATTTCCATATTTTCTTTAATTCAGTAAAAGCAAGTTTTCTAAAATCAAGTGTATTGGTAAAAAAAAGTTTCGTCTCAATTCCAGCGATTTCCAGAAATTCATCATAATTAAAATTATGAAAGCCTTGATACTGTTCTCGCCAGAATGCAGGAATGGCGGTGGGGCCTATCTTAATGTGATTGTCGGCAGTTATTGTATAGTGAACCCCGAGGAATGGATAATTTAAATCCGGTACGGGGTATATATTGGTGCGTACCGATCCACTGGGTTCGTCCGAATACAGATACAATCCCTTAAATGGAAGGATGCACAAGTCTTTTGCAAATCCAAAATCATGGGCAATCTTGTCGGCATAAAGTCCTGCCGCATTGATGATATATCCCGCTTGAATAAGCCCCTTATTTGTCTTAATGCCATTTTTTGTTTTGCTGAGGTAAGCCGTGCCGTACATGATACGGATATTTTTGTCGGCGGCCTCTTTTGCCAAGTTTTTCATGACCTCGCCTGGATTGACCGAAGCTGTCAAAGGGGAGTAAAGGGCTTTTTCATGGGTTTTGACGCGTGGTTCGATTTCTTTTGCTTCATCCGATGAAATTGAATGCAATTCAACTCCGTTTGCTTTCCCTCTATTGAGTAATTCATTAAGCCTGCCCAGTTCCTGTTCATTTTTGGCGACAACAAGTTTTCCACATTCATTCACGGGGATTTTCTTTTCCTTGCAATAGGCTTTCCATCGCAAATTGCCTTCCCTTGTGAACTTGGCCTTTAAGCTATCGGCTGTATAATAAAACCCTGCATGAAGCACACCACTGTTGCGCCCACTGGCATGAAAGCCACAAAAATCCTCTTTTTCGATCAGGGTTATTTTGGCAGAAGGATGACGTTTTTGGAGCTCTAAAGCCATAGTCAGCCCAACAACGCCTCCTCCAATGATTAAAAAGTCGGTGGTTTCCATGAAGTTGTTTTTCTTCCTATTTTAATTCAACTTAAAAGACAAATTTTTTAAGGGCTTTGATCCTTGAAAAAAAATTGTCATTACTTGGCAAGATGTGTATGAACACGTACTTTCAGGTATAACAATGATGTTCTCGAATAGAAATATGAAATTTCCCCTATTTTTGATATTAAGTTTTTCTTTCTTGTTTGTTTTTCCATTGGCGGGATCTCCATACAGCTCTATCAATATTCCTGTTTCAGACCGTGTTTATGATCAACTAGACAAGCTTATCGGCCATGGTCTTATTAAAAATGTCATCATGGGGCAGCGTCCGTGGAGCCGTATGGAAATGGGCCGTATGGTCAAGGAGGCCAGAGATAATCTGAAGCAGATATGCAAGGAAGAAGATCGTGATATTAATTGTTTGGAAAAAGGTAATTTGGGTTTTGCCATTCTTAAAAACTTGGAAGGAGAATTTGCTGAGGAGATAGGTTTTCTTGACAATAAAAAATATTCCAAACCGGTCAGTTTCCATCCGCTAAGTAATCTCCAAGTTTCTTATACATTTTTGGATAGCCCTTCACGTATCATTCCATTTGATAACAATGTGGGAAAAATTCAGGCAGTCCTTAATCCTCTGGTTCAAAATAAAGAGGGCCGGCATTATGTGGATGGGTCCAATTTTGCCTTAGAGAGTCAGCATTGGTTCAGGTTGACCAAGTTTTTTTCCTTTAACGCGATACCTCGTTTCGAAGGATTGTTTCCCGATCAAGGGGCTAATGATGCAAATATCATTGCTCAAAATTTCTATGGGAAGTTTACTTTTCATAAGCTGGAATTGGAATTTGGCCGGGACAGTCTTGTATGGGGGCAGGGGAAGCATGGTGGGATTATATTGTCGGATAATGCACGCCCTTTAGACATGCTCAAGCTTTCCAATGACAGGCTTGTTCATATTCCTGTTCTTGGTAATTTTAAAGGGACACTTTACGTGGCAAATTTGGGGCCGGAACAGGAATTTAAAAAATCATTTTTTTCAGGGCTGAAACTTTCCTTTGAGCCTGCAAAATGGTTGGAATTGGGCTTTTCTCGTGCCTTAATTATAGGCGGTCAAGATGCCCCACAACCTAGTGCAGGGGATGTATTCAAAGAGTTCTTTTTTTCTCGTGGTGGTTTTTTATCTTCATCAGGAATTCAAGATCAAAATTTCTCTAATAGTATTTATGGATGGGAATTTCGCTTCCGTATTCCTCCTTGGCACAATACGGCTTTTTATTTTGAAATGTTTTCCGATGATTCTTTCTTTAGCCGATATCGTACCAACTGGGCCTATTACACGGGTTTTTATGTCCCTCGCATTGATTTTAACGGAAAATTTGATTTTCGTTTTGAATTTAAAAATTTTCCGGCCCTGTTCTATCGTCACGGGACCTTTTTATCGGGATGGACCTTAAATCAGCAAATTTTAGGGGATCCTTTAGGCCCTGATTCCCGCAGCTTTATGGCCGAGATTTTTTATACCGTGAACATAAAGCACCGTTTGGGATTAAAATTTGAACATGCTTCACGGGATAGTGATATTTGGATTGTTCCGGGGCCGAGTAAAGAGTTTGTGATCTCCAACGATAACCCTTCAGAAAAAAGGATGTCTTTTGTGATAACAGGAGACCATCAAGTGTAAGCGATCAGCAAACCCATCCCCTGTTTTTACTTTAAAATCTTAAAATCAATCTTGTGAGGCAGAAGTTTTGCGATTTGGTCGGCGGTTTGGCATTTGGGGAGTTCTGTCAGCAAGTGCCGCATGTAGGCGTAGGGGTCCAGCCCGTTGCCGCGGGAGGTTTGAAGGATACTGTAAATCATCCCACTGGCGTTGGCTCCGGCGACGGAGTCGCTAAACAGCCAGTTCTTTCGGCCTATCGCAAACGGCCGGATTCGATTCTCTGTAAAATTGTTGTCGATGGCGAGTTTGCCATATTTTAAATAGTTTATCACGTACGGCCACTGGTTTTGGGCGTACGTGATGGCTTTTCCCATCAGCCCTTGCGGCGGATACCTTTTTTCGTTTTCATCGAGCCAGGATTTAATTTCTTGGAGTATTGGCGCTGATTGCTCCTGCCGGATTTTAAATCGATCCTCGATTGTTTTTTCGCTGATCAGCTCTTCAATCTTGTACAACTTTTGAATCAGCAAAAGAACATCGTTTGCTGCGCTGCTTTGTTTTGGTGACGCTTTCCGTACATCATAAAAATACCGCCTTACATGCGCCATGCAGCCTACCCGAGTGACATCTGCTCCGTTACAAACTTCATCGTAACCCGCATAGCCATCCACTTGCAGATACCCCTTAAAATCTTTCAGCAGTTTATTGGGCACTGTTCCCGATCTTGTTGGATCGTAATCAAATAAAACAATCGGATTTATTTTCAGCCCTGCAATGGGTCCCTCTTGGGGCCCATGCCGTGATCTTACCCACATGTAACTCTTGCTCTGAGCCTTTTTCCCGGGCTCTTTTAAAACCTGAACCACCGTTTCATCGCAGCAAACATAATCCGAGGATAAAAGCTCTTCTTCCATCAGGTTGTAAATCGGCTGGAGTTTCTCAGACATTGCAATCATCCAGCCTGCCATCGTGTTGCGGGGGATGTCGATGTGGCTCCGTTTGAAAATATGCTCCAAACGATACAAAGGCAATGCATCCACGTATTTAGTGCCTGTCGGGAAACTCCCGCGTAATTTTCATGATTTTGTGTAAAATATCTTTGCAAAAAGACTTCGGATGTTGTGAAATACGAATCATTGGAAACGCTTGTAAACACTGGATCTCCAAAGTTTTCACTGATTCAAAACACCCACAATTCCGGAGGAAAATATGTCGACCATAATGGATGGAATCGAGCAACAGTCGCTGTTTGCGGACACCTCGCTGACGATGGACGTCATCGTAGGGCCTGGCAGCCGGTACCGGGTACTGGCCAAGATTTTGCCGTGGCGGGAGTTGGCGGAAGTCGCCAATCATTATCGCAAAATGAAGGTCCAGATTCACAATGGACGCCCTCTGAACCTACGCATGCATTTGGGCGTGTTGATCGCGCAGAGCATGAACCGATGGACGGATCGGGAGACCGAGGACATGGTGGCGCATCACGCGGGAGTGCGGTTTCTGTGTGGACTGGAATTTTCCAACGAGACAATCGATCACACGAGTATCGAGACATTTCGCAATCAATTGACTCCTGCCGGCGTGGAGGAGATCAACAAGGCGGTGGTGCAGGCAGCGAGCGTGTCCGGATTCACTGGGAGCGCGTTATGCTCGTCGGATACCACGGTGCAGGAAGCCCCGATCGCGTACCCGAAAATAGGAGAACATGATGCAAAATAATCTGACAACCCAAACTCTTCCTACACCAAAAGTTTCGCGGACCAGGAAACCCGATGATATGAGCCTTGAAGAGTGGCAAATTACTCTTCGACGTCAATTCGGCAGGGAACAGAATTTTTTGATCAAACATACCAGCTTCGTCTCCGAGTTCGTGATTATCAACCCACAAAGTGGTAAGCGCTATCGCGTGGCCCTTCGCGGCCCAAAACCCGGAGATAATTTTTGTTCATGCCCCGATTTTGCAGTGAATACTTTGGGCACCTGTAAGCACATCGAGTTTACCTTGGCTAAGCTTGAAAAAAAACGCACAGCCCGGACCCTATTATCAAAAGGCCTGTACCCTTCCTATTCCGAGGTTTACCTGCGTTATGGGCCAAAAAGAGAGGTGGTTTTCAAACCTGCTCCTTCGTGTTCCCCAACACTGATAAAACTATTTTCACGCTATTTTGATGCGGAAAGCATTTTAAACAGGAATGGAATTCTCAAGTTTGATCAGTTTCTTGAGGAAGTCAAAAACAGCGGGCATGAGATTCGAGCTTATGACGATACCCTTAATTTCATCAATTTTCAGCGTAACCAAGAACTCCTTGTGGAGCGAGTGAATGCCCTTTTTGATAAGGGAACTGCAAGCGCCGATTTCGAGAATCTTCTCAAAGTTCCTCTTTATCCTTACCAGTGTGAGGGTGCTTTGTTTGCAGCCCGAACGGGGCGCTGTCTCATTGCCGATGAGATGGGGCTTGGCAAAACTATCCAGGCCATTGCTGCCGCCGAAATTCTAGCCCGTACGGTGGATGTCAAACGGGTGCTGATTGTTTCTCCGACTTCCCTGAAACACCAGTGGGAAAATGAGATCGGAAAGTTTGCCAATCGAAGTGCCGAGGTCATCGAGGGATTGTTGGCAACCCGGAAGGTAAAGTATGCAACAGATACTTTCTATAAAATTACCAACTATGACGTGATTCATCGGGATTTGGAATTGATCCATCACTGGAAGCCGGATCTCATCATCCTTGACGAAGCCCAAAGAATTAAGAACTGGAAAACCCGCACGGCCCAGAGTGTTAAAAAACTTGTCTCCGACCACACCATTGTGTTGACTGGTACGCCCCTGGAAAACCGGCTCGAGGAACTGCATTCTATCGTGGAATTCGTGGACCGATTCCACTTGGGCCCCTTGTTCCGCTTTCTGGCCGAACATCAAGAAGTCGATGAAACGGGTAAGGTGGTTGGCTACAAGAATCTGCAAAAAATCAACCACACGCTTAAGTCCGTGATGATCCGAAGAACCAAAAAGGAAGTTTTGGGAGATTTGCCGGAGCGATTGGACAAAACATTTTTTGTAAGAATGACCCGTCAGCAACAGGATCATCATGATGAAAATTACGAGATGGTGTGCAAAATTGTGAAGAAATGGCGTAAGTTCAAATTTCTATCGGAAGGTGATCAGAAGCGATTGATGATTTTCCTGCAAAACATGCGCATGTCCTGCAATAGCACCTATTTGCTGGACCAAAAGACGGATTATGGGGTGAAGGCGGATGAGGTAACAACTCTCCTCAATGAAATCTTTGAGGAACCGGAAACCAAGGTGGTTATTTTCAGCCAGTGGGTGCGCACTCATGAGATTCTCATGCGAAGATTCAAAGCTAAAAAATGGGGACATGTTTTCTTCCATGGGGGTGTGCCCGGGCGTGAGAGGAAAAATCTGGTCAAACAATTTAGGGAGGATCCCTCTTGTAAAGTTTTTTTGTCGACGGATGCCGGGGGCGTAGGTTTGAATCTCCAGCATGCCTCGGTGGTTATCAATATGGATCAGCCCTAGAACCCGGCGGTATTGGAGCAACGCATCGGAAGGGTTCATCGGCTGGGGCAACAAAAACCGGTAAGAGTGATCCATTTTGTTTCGGAAGGGACGATTGAGGAAGGGATGCTCAAACTTTTATCCTTCAAGAAATCCCTTTTTTCGGGTGTTTTGGATGGGAGAGAAAATAATGTATTCTTTGGGGGTACAAGGCTTAAGAGATTCATGGAGTCAGTGGAACAGGCAACGAGCCCCATGCAAGAAGAAACTTTGCTAAGCTCAAACAATAATCAAACGGGCATTCAAGAAATCTCAGAAAAGATTCTTCAAGTTGGTACGTCATCAAAGTCAGATGAAAAAATTCCCCAGGAACCGACCCAAAACGTTTCTTCTCACGAAACTTGGGATGACATAATTAAAGTTGGCATGGGTTTGGCTTCCAAGCTTGGCAAACTGCTATCAGAGCAAGGCTCATCAAGGATCCTCACTTTCGATAAAGAGACCAATCAAATGCGTGTCAATTTGACTTTACCCAAGCCGGATACAATGCAAAAACTTTCACAAGTGATGAATGTTTTGGGCGAACTGGTGGAAGGACTATGACCTTGATATTATTATTTCAGAAGAGTTGGATCGTCGAATTTCGCACAGCGGGCTAATATGCATTTCCAGCCATTTCGGGCTTCCAAGGCCTCACGTAAAATATCGAGATACTCGTTGATGTCGACACGTTTATCAGTTGGCATCGGCCCGCTGGTTAACTCTCCAAGCAAATTTTTTCGAGATGCAAGGGAATTGCCAAGTTCAAGAATGCGGCTATAGGCCTCGCAAGCATAAGCAAAAGTTTCACGTTTTTGGTACTTTATATCGAGCAACCACTCACACCGGCGTTTCTCTGGGAGCCCAACTGTGTAGCGCTTGCAGTTGTGGAAGATGTGGGCCACCTCATGGATAACAAAGTCAGCAAACTTGTCATCCTCGTGAAAATATTCCATTGAAACATAACAAGTGGGCCCCTCGCTCAGACCTACGATTTGAGGGGCGTCGGCACCGAGAAGTTCTGCACCGATGCTGGCGAGATAGAGATTTGCCAAGACCCATCTTGTATATGGCCAGTCGATGTTTTGCAGAACGTCGCAGATGTTAGTTGATGTGAGAAATATGACAGAATGCTCAAGAACGCCGAGCAACATTTCTTGTTCATGCCGATTAAAAAGACCCCGCACCATAGGGGTAACTTTATTGCGCGTGAATGTAACAGGATCGGCGGGTATCAGTGTCGGAGAAGAAGTCGATTGATTGCGACGTTTAACCTCTAAAATCAGGGCATTTTTTAGTTCAGCGCCAGCTCTATCAAAATAGCCGCCTTCAGACCATGCCGTCAAATCTGCATCATAGTCGCCAGTTTGAAGATATTTTTGAATTTCATTTTTGGGAGCTACACTCATAAACTTGATGCAAATCTCCGATTTGTTTGCGTGATAATAGAAAACCTGACTACCAATAGGATGTCTTTTGCTGGCCTGTTACGCCAAATTTTTGAGCAACTTTGACGAATTGAGAACATTTTTCAATTCTTGCTTGAAAGCTGGAAACCGATTGTATTTTCTCTCACGGTGTTCCCATAAAAGAGCGACCGCTCTACTTGGGTCTTTTTGAACAATATAATACTCAGCAAGGGCTCCGAGTACTTCGGCGGCACGTCCGTAGGCCCTGCGATGTTTATTGGTTAGGATATGATCGATGCGTCTTTCAGCAATACCAGTGGCCCACGATAGCCATTTTTGTTGTTGCTCTTGTGTTGCCGAAATTTTTTGTAAGCTTTTCCTGATTTCGTGGGTCACACCAAAACTGTTTTTATATTTTTCGTCTGGGTCAGGCCAATCATTCCGTGAATCTTGATCCGCATATTGCTGCAAAACGGTCTTTATAACTTGAGCGTTATCTGCCTGCTTGGTTAATACTGTTAAAAGGCTTCCAAAGAGGATGCCAGTTCCGCTTTCATCAATAGACCACCCAATGGCCTTGCTGTTTTTTATTCTTTCAAAAGCCTCATCCAGTTTTCCAGAAATGATGAGGATCAATGTTTGGAGTGCCTTTGGTTTCTCCAAATTGAGAAGATGCTCCAAAATGATTTTGATCTCAGAATCACGTAGGTTTTGAGTAGAGGCCTCAGTAAGACAATCAACCAGATCGTTTCGTTTTAAGCTCGCAAAGAACTTTTTACGCCTACCGGTCAGCATCATTTTTTTGTCATCCATCGTTTGCGCGGCTTCAATCAAATATTTGGCCACCTGAACTTTAAACGTGTCCTGAGAAATACTTTGAAGGGCCTCCTGACAGGCACTTATTGCTATTTTCCAGTTCGAATTTTTGCACAATTCCTGAATCCAGTACAAATAACCCCGCGGTTGTTTCTCTCCAAAGCGTTTGGCAAGGCTGGCAAGGGCCTCAAGCCCTTCTGTCAACAGGGTAACTTCCATCAACAAAAGATGAGCCCGATCGGTATCATTTTGTTTGAGAAGTTTTTTCCATTCCTCCAGAAACAAATTCCAGTTGGGCAAGTCACCAAGTTTAGCAACCATCACATCTTGGAGCATTGGATATTTTTCTTCAGATAGTTCCAAGTGGCAAGAATTGACAGGCGCTTGGAGATTCATTGCTGCAAGCATTTCCTGGGCTAACTTCTTTGGCTCATTTTGAGTTTCAGCAAGACACCGGCAATATCTAGCTCTGACTTCCCGGCAATCAATGTCCATGTGATAATCAATGGGGCCAGATCCAAAAAATGAATTCTCCGACTCTTCCATAAAATGCAAAAGGGCGTGATAAAGGTTTTTGGCTTCGGAATAAAGGCTCGCCCAAAAAATCTTATCGACTTCACGGAAATATAACTCCAATTCAGTCTTCATCTCTTCTGTCAAAAATGGTGGACTTTCATCATCGTATTCATCCCAAGCATCATTTTCATCGTAGTAAGATCCGTCTTCAATAGATTTTATCCTGGTTTGGACCTCAGCCTTAAGATCAAGGATTTGGGTAAGCAGATCGCGGCTGGTAGTCTTTGAAAAAACAGTCTGTTTTAAAAGGTGAGGAAAATTATCAAGAAATTTGGCACGCTGATTTTGAGGAATATCCTGCGCAATGCCAATGATGACATCGAGCAATTCTTCTTTTGTTAGTTTCTGACAATACTCGGCAATCGTTTCTAAATAGGGTCGAAGAGAAAGGGTTTTATTTGATATTGTCATTTTGAGTTTTGTTTTTGCCACCGCCTATAGGTTCCCAAAGCCTCTTCAGCGGAACGTCCCCAAAGTACTTTAGTTCCTCTCGGAATGTCCTTCAGCCCGCACTCTTCCGCCGCTTCGGTTACATCGCCGCCGGAAAATGAGATTGCCTCTTCCCATATCTCCCTCTCGGCCGCTCCCAGGCATCGAGTAAATTGCGGATCAAAAAGAAACGGCCTTTCGTTGCGTCTTTGGCGTAACAATCGCTGCCTCTCTGATTTGTTTTGCTTGAATCGGGGCATTTTTAGCAATTCCTCAAGATAAATCTCATCAGAATGATGAAATCAATAAAATTTTATTGGGTGTCATCGCGTAAATAAATTGGAGCTTTGGGTGAATTTAGATTTCCTTCCTTCAAAGAGTACCCAATGGTTTTGTAACCTTGGAGTCTCCGTAAAAACATCCTTCGGAGCATCGGCACTTCCTGATCCACATAATCGTAAACTTGCAGCACCTTTTTGCCCGCATGGGAACGGTGAAGGCGTCCCACATATTGTTGCAATGTGCCCTTCCATGAAATGGGGATGACCAGAAATAAAGTGTCCAAGCGGCTGTCATCAAATCCTTCACCAATATACCGGCCTGTCGCGAGGATAACCCGTTCCTCGGAGTCGGGCAGTTTATGGATTTCATCCATGAGAGTTGTTCGTTGCTTTTTGCTCATTCCGCCCCGAAGGACAAAAACGTTTTTGGCAAAACCCTTCAATCGTTTCTCTATTTCTTCAAGATGTTCTGTGCGTTCCGTGAGAATGAGCGGGGATCGCCCTGTCTCCAAGGCCTTCATAAGGTCGTCAAAAATGAGGTCGTTTCTGGATTTGTTTTGAATCAGTGCCGAATAGATTTCTTGGATACTGAGACGTGCACTGAATTCGGGCAATCTAAATGAGGTGTATCGTGGAATCACCCCGTGTTCAAAACCTGTCAATTCCTGATGCTGTTTGGGCGTGACCTTGAAACGGATGGGTCCACACTGCATCGTAATGATGGGGTGATGGCCATCTTTCCTCACAGGTGTAGCCGTCAGCCCCAACACATATTTGGCTTTTACCTGCTTAAGAACCTGTTCAAAACTAAAAGCCGAAATGTGATGGCATTCATCAATGATCACATGGCCATAATCGGCAACAATTGGTTTTACTTCACCCTCGCGGCAGAGGGTCTGCATGGTGGCAATATCAATGAAGCCTGTGGCTTTGGAGCGACCACCGCCGATTTCTCCGATAGATTTTGCCGGCATTTCAAGAAATAGGGAGAGGCGTTCCTTCCACTGATCCATCAATTGTTTCCGATGAACAAGGATGAGCGTGTTTGTTTTTCTCTTCGCAATCATCCAAGCTGCCACGACTGTTTTACCAAAGGCGGTGGTTGCAGATAAAACTCCCATATCATGTTTCATGAGCTCAGAAACCGACTGCTTTTGGAGTTCTCTTAACTTCCCAATAAAACGGGCCTGAATGGGCTTACCCATGAATCGCTCATCCGAAACTTCCTGTTTGATACCGTATTCATTCAGCAGCTCTATAACTTCTTTCAGACAACCTCTAGGAATGGCCACATGGTCAGGGAATTCATTCCCACAAGAAATGATCCGGGGCTTATCGTACGTGGAAAGCCGCATGGCTTGGGTTTTATAGAATTCAGGATTTTGAAAGGCGGCCAAGCGAAGGATGCGATTCAACATGGCCGATGGCAACCCGCTCTTTTCCACATAAACCATGTTTGCCAAAGTAATCCTGACTTTTTCAGGAAAAGGTCCTTTGACCTTATGAGATTTCTGTTTCTGCTTTTCCCATGGCTTGATGGGTTTTTCGTCCTCATCGGAAATGAGCGGGATCTCCCCAACTTCCGCATGAAAGTCCACAGAGGAAAGAAGGTCGTGAATCCGGTTCTGATTTATTTTTTTGATTCCGGAAAGAACTGACCATTGGTTTTCGTGAAGATTGCCATTTTCATCAATGAAAGCGCTATTGCCCCGGCTTCTGGGTTCCCTTTGCAGTGGCAACGCGATCAAATTGCCAAACCCTCCTTTGGGCATGGTGTCTTGATTGGGAAACAACCGGTCATAGGAATCAAGCCCCACTTGATGCCGCTTCTCCATGGCTTTTGTCAGTAAAAAACTCCCAAGCCGCCGTGCTTGGGATGCAGCAATCGGTTTTTCAAAAAAGATCCAAACATGCCCACCTTTGCCGGAACGTGACCGCTCCAAAATGCAATCAATCTCCTGTTCACGGCATGCTTGAAGAAACGAGCGCGTATCCTCCAGCCAATTCTCTTTATCAAAATCAGCGGCAAGAAGGTGACAGGTTTCATCCGGAAGCAACGGATAAATGCCGATAGTTCTTTTGCCGATCAGGTGATCATGAATAATCTGATCGGTCATGGGTAGAAATTTTTGATTGGGGCAATCGGAACATTTGATCCGCGGTTTTTCACAAATACCGGGAACCCATTCATTGCCACAAGCAGGCGAGTAACCCGACTTACCTCCTTTGCCTTCCCAACGAAAAGCAAACACGTTTTCTTGTCCGCGAAAAAAGGAACGGAACAAGGATATTTTTTGAATTGTCGATAAAAGGTTGGAATTCGTGGCCTGCTTCACTATAGGAATTTGCTCGATGGTTGGCTCCGACAGGCTCAGCTTGTGACGTAAAACTTTATTCTCATCACGAAGCCGTTCGCATTCTTCTAAGGCTGTTTTTAATTTTGTAGCAATATCGTTACTCATAGCCAATGCCAGCTTTCAAAACATGAACGTAATTTAAACTCAAATCCTCTTTCGATCCTTGCCAAACAATTTTTCCATTTTCTCATGGGTCTTTTTGAGGATTTGGCCATTTCGCTCGAGAAAAGATTCGCGCAACAGAAACAAAATTTCAATAACAGCCAAATCAATCTCGGAAGGTGGCTTGGTCGTATCTTCTTCTTTGCGCTCTTCCCCTGCCGGGTCGTCATCGTACAAAAGAAGGGAATCGTCCTTCATCAGTTGCTGCCGGAGAATATCCGAAACCGACATTCGGAGCTCCGAAGCCTCGACACGGAATTTTTCAAAAACATCAAAAGGTAAAAATATCGATACTTTTTTCATGCGCATTTTGTCCTCCTTTGGGTGACAAAAAAAGACATACATCACAGTCACTTGTCTGTCAGGATGACAAAAGATGACAAATTGAACACCCCTCTAAAGTGAAGAAATTACCGAATAAACAAATAATTTCAAATAGATGACTCCGCAACTGAGGTTGCGTCAGGTGTGTATCCATAAACGGGTGGGCGGAGCCCAACGGGTTGAACATCTGGGAATTCAAAATCGAAGGAGAAAGTGTGGGATGGCTCTATTGCGGGGTACGGACAACTTCAACATGATGAGTTGGCAAGCAGTACTGAAAAAATCTTGGAACGTAAAAAATTAGGGGGTTTTCTTTGCTTCACGCTTTTTGATGTCCACCAAAATGCGGGCGATGTCGGGAGGGATGAACCGCTGATTATTTTCTGATCTTATTTTACCCATCATTGAGTGAGGCATTTCAGCCATTTCCATATCTTTCATCTTGTCCTGATTTTTTTCGTCAAAATAAGGGTTGGGTGCGGTGAATATTTTTTGCGGACGACTGCCGATGAATCCAGTCCAACGTCCTTTGAAGGCTGCATCGTATTTCCCATCACGGTTCATTTTTAGGAATACACGGCTGAGTTCTGGGGTCCATCGGCTTGGAAGCCTATCCTGTTGGCGTAAAATCAAAGTATCAGATAAAATTAGCTCAATCATGGTTTCCGGTTTGATAGTATATTTGCTTGTCTGCTCCACTTGCAGAGTGCCTTTGGAAACTTTTTGTCCTGGAACTTCTTTGCGGTTTTCTAAACCGATTTTGGCTTGAGCAAAGGCTTTTTGTACATCTGGCGGTAAATGCGAAATATCAACAACCTCCACTTCGATCGGTGAATTGTATGGAACAGGAGGAAGTTCAATTGGAGCACCGTTTGCGGATTGAGCTTTCCGCTCTGCTTCAAAGCCAGCTTTCTTGCCAAAGCCAAAGATCTTGGGATTTTCTAGTTTTGCAATTGGCTCATCAAAGCCATCAAATTCATCAGCTAACATCACTTTTTCTACTGATAATATTTTGGTGGCGTTATCCATTTTTTTAAGAAATTCGAGTTGTGTGCGACGATGAAAATTTTTATCCAGCCACATCACAAAGAACTCGGGTTTGGTTTTCATTTTATTTGTAAAAACAGTGTAGCGGCGTAAGAATGTTTCAAGATGGGGAGCTGCCGTTCGGGCTTTCGTTCTGAAAATTCTTTGATATTCATTCTCATCAACTCCAAGACTCCTGTGTGGGTGGTATGGAACTTTTTCAATGTTGGACGCCTCTTCTAGCCGGGCTTTTATATCCTCAAGTTTCTTATCATCAAATGCGGCTAATTGTTCCGGGGCCTCTAAGGCGCTTGCTAATTGTTGGAAGAGGCCATCATAGGCAGCCATTTTTTTCAAAGCAAGATCGGTAAGAAAGTCGACTTTTTCTTCAGTAGTTTCCAACTTATTATAAACTTCTGCATCTTCAGTTTTGATAAAAATAATTGATTGATTTTTTTGATAATCACTCATGAAGAGGCCAAACCGGTTTCCCCACTCTGCATATCCGGTTCGTACCACGCTTTGGAAGTCTGCGTCTCCGCGTCTTTGCTTAAATTCCTCAATAGTGGTTCCCATGAAAGAGTTCTCATTTGAGCCGTTGCCATTTTTGCTATTCTCCCCCAATTGTTCTTTGGGCTGATTCAAAATGTAGTTTACAGTAATACTGCTACCATAAGTGAGCCGAGCGGTGAGGGGAACTTTGCCGTCATAATAGACCCCTTTTTCTCCGCGGTAAACGCTGCTGGTATTGGTGGATCTGGTGTCGCCATTTTCTTCATTCATACCGCCATCCACGATAAGCAATTCACCTATGCTTGTGGGGGAATCCTTTCCTTGTCCTTGTAAATATCCATCCAACAAATAATACGGATGATAAATGGGCGCTCGAACGTATTTTTCAATATGACCTGTGAGCAGTTCTTGAACTTCGCCAGTATCTTTGTTGTAACCAACAGCTTGAATATGATCTGTGAAACTCTGCACGCCAAGTTGCCATCCAGGCGGTAATTGTGTGCCAGTTCTAGAAATAGAGGCGATAATCATTTTGGTTTCAGCTTCACAATTTCCACCGAAGCCCTTCATAAAATCTGCAAGTTGTGCGTATCCTCGGCTGTAGTTTTTCAGGTACTTATCAAAAAGGTGATTCTTCACCAGATCTTCAACTGAAGAAATTCCGCTCGTTGGTTTGTATTCAGAAATCATGCCGTTCCATTTTTCGACCAGTTCGCCATCTTCAGGATTGGTTATTTCTGTTTTTAGAAAAAAATCTCCCAAGTGTGGGTCGAGAGGAATGTTATGATTTTGCTGGTAGCTTGTTAAATGTTCTTTCGCCCAAGCGATGAGTTCTTCTTTATTGGGAAGTGAATATTTTTTTGCCGTGGCTCGAATTTCACGACGGATTTGGCGTTGAAGTTCTAGTTCTGCTTTTTCTTCTTCGGTGGGGCCGTTTCCTTTGATGTCGGCAGATTTGGAAATATCCGGTTTCTTCTGATCCTCATTATTTTTCCCAGTTTCGGGTAATGAAGGCATTGGAGTTGGTGCAGGTGCCATTTCATAAGGAACATCGGGTAGAGAACTTGTTTCATTCGTATTTTCTGTTCCAGAAATAGGTGGTGCTGCATTGTCTTTTTCCTCCTCCCCCGAAAAAAGAGCAAAGCCCCCGAAATGAGTGCCAACCGCAAGACCACCCGCAGCGGCTCCTGCAAAAGTTCCAAACAGTACTCCACCCGTTACAATTCCTCCGCAAGTACCGGCAACCACCAATGATGTGTTCGCGCCACGTTGGGCGCCTTTTTCCAACTGGCCATGATAAGCCATCCATGTTTGTTCACTGTCCAAAATCCACGCCTCGGCCAAACTGAGGAATTGTTCCGCTTTGGCTGTTTCACCTGATTGTAAATTAATTTTTGCGCGATCCAGTGCTTGGTCAACAGAGGTAAGAGTCAGCCAATATTTTTGC
>MGPH01000011.1:0-2281 GCA_001797365.1 Deltaproteobacteria bacterium GWA2_45_12 | reverse complement strand
GGGGGGGGGGGGTAGTATTATTGTTAACGCAGTCAGTCATAAATAAGGGAATATCCCTTAAACTTTAAGCAAGTGCCGTGCCATAAAAAGCCAATTTATCGGTTTGAAATAATTGATGATTTTTTAGAATTTTAAGGGATTAACTCTCCAATAAGAAAAAAATCGGCGACAAGAGACCTCATGGGGCTTTTGGCTAAGAAACCTGGGTTGGTTCAATTTGGACTGACGAGAGGCATCAATTCCTCTCTGAGGGCGGGATCATATTGAATGGAAACAGCTCTGCACATTATTTTCCTTTCAAAACCTTGATGGATTTTGTTCGCGGTAAAAAATTGTTTTTAGAAACAATTGGACGCCCAAGGCGTTCTTCTACCTCTCTCCTGGCGTTGCCGGCGATCTTTCCTCCGGATTGAGCATCGCTTTTTAGTTTGGGTACACCTTGGGAATCCTCGGTACGATGAATCTCTGTGGTGACACGTTCGCCAAGCATCGTAAAAATCAGTTCGAAGTCATCCATGTGATCGCGCAGGTTTTCGCGTTTGAGACCTTTCAGGTTTTTGTATTCACTGGGCGTTACCCCGAAGGTGGCCTTTGAAATTTCCGCGGTCAAAATTTCGTAATTCCTCTGTTCCTGGGCACCGCGCTTCTGCCATTCGTCCGTCAACTCCTCGCGGATCGCAATGCCGCGCATCCGCTTCTCGATCCAATCTTCAGGATAGCCTTTTAATTTGTAGAGCAGTCGCGTGCGCTTGGTGGCGAGCTCCGGATTTTCGATCTCCTGAATACGCTCAAAGCCCACCTTGGCCAGCCACCGCTTGAAGGGTTCGGCCTTTGGCGATGGGATGGACTGGATAATCCGGAATATCCCTTCGGTATTGGCACAATCCGTTTCGTATTTCTTGCCGTCAGCAGCGGGCAATTTCAGTCCGTGACAAAATGTCACGACCTCACTTCCTTCCTCTTTGAGCCTCTGTTTGAGCTTCCTCCAATAGGCCCCCGAATCAGGGCTGTCGGTAAGCGCATGACAAACGTCGATAACCGAGAACCACCACTCATTCTCATGAATCATTTTTCTGATTTGTTTGCCCTTGAAGAGGGCCATTTTTATTTCCATAAATTCCTCCTCATATGGAAAGGACCTTCGGCCTTTTCCAATAGGTCGCCCTCTGGGCGACTTATTTCCGACTTCAGTTTGTAAATGGACTCAACACCACCCAGATCTCAGAATTCCCTACCCGAATTCCCCCTCCCTGTGTAGCAAATTTATAACGGATGTGTTCAGCTGTTTTTCTTAACGCCCCGCACCATTTTCAACTTTTTGTATCTTTTGGCGTGTTTTGTCACTTGTGGGGAAATTTCATTTCAACTCATGCTTGAGGCATGAGAGATGAAACTTATTTCACTCCAGATCGGCAAACCTGCTCATGGCCTGTCTCTAATGGCCGCTGCTTCATCCAAACTTCCTCCATAAAAACAGCTGAACAAATCCAATACTGGTCTTTTGCCAGCATCGTCGGGGATGGCTGGAACAATCCCCTACGCATTTATTCGGTACCCCTTAAAAAATGGCGCTGGGTTTTGAAGGCTTTGGGAATGGGGCTTCCGCCTAAAAACCCAACCCGAGTCCACTTCGGCCACAAGACAGGGAAGCAACACTTGAAAAAGGGGACTGAGACGCCAGGTCACAAAAATTTAAAGGCGATTAGAGGCACTCATTTTAAAAATGAACCCCAAAGGTAGGGGAAAGGATCATGGGCGATTTAAAGCCAAATTTTCCGCTTCAAGTTGACACTGTCAGCAAAGAGTCTGGGTGAGTGCCCTCAAAGAAAGTTATCACGATAAAAATAATTACAGGGATGAAGCCATTGCCCGCCTGAGGAATAAAATCGATCAGCTCAGGCATAGAAAAGATCAAGCCTATATGGATAAGCTGGATGGAAAAATCCAGGATGCCTACTGGCTGGAACTGTCCAATAGATGGCAGGAGGAGATCAGCACGTGCGAGGCTGAACTTGCCGCTTATGGCCGTGCCGACACGCCCTATTACGAAAACGGGCAGAAGCTACTCGAACTCGCTAAGAACGCGACTGCACTGTATTTGCGGGGAACTGCCCAAGAAAAGAACCAAATCCTCAAATTGCTCCACTCGAACTCCCGCCTCATCGGCGGAAAGCTAAGCCCCACGCTATGATATGCGCCCCTGACACTGGAGGGAATGGATAGGAAGTTGAGGTGGATGGGTTGCAGTCTTCTGAAGCCCTTGATAATGAGGGTTTTTAAA
>MGPH01000010.1:2904-10134 GCA_001797365.1 Deltaproteobacteria bacterium GWA2_45_12 | reverse complement strand
GTTGGTTACTGGGATACCGACGTCATTCCCGAAGACTACCGCATGTTCTTCAAATGCTTCTTTGAATTTGGCGGCAAAGTAGAGGTGGAACCAATCTTCTTACCCATCAACGCCGATGCGGCCGAGTCAACGACCTTTTGGAAAACCTTAACCAACCAATACCTTCAGCAGCAGCGGTGGGCTTGGGGAGTTTCCGACGATCCGCTTTTCATAAAATGGTGGTTGACCAGCACCCACCTTCCCTTTTGGAATCGGACGATTCGGGTCGCCAAAGTTCTTATGGACCATTTTTTCTGGCCGGTCAACTGGTTTATTGTTACTCTTGGCGCTAACCTCCCGATTATCTTCAACCCCCGATTTTCCCAAACAGTCCTCGGCCAAATGTTACCTAAGATCTCCTCTTTCATCCTCACCCTTTGTCTTTTCTTCCTCCTTATCATTATTATTGTCGATTCGAAAAGCCGCCCGGAGAGGCCGGAGGGAGTGAGATCTTATAAAATATTTCTCGAGTACTTAGGCTGGCCCCTGCTACCCGTCATTGGATTTTTTCTCGGTGCCTTGCCCGGCATCGACGCTCACACAAGGCTGATGCTGGGTAAGTATCTTGAGTATCGGGTGACGGAGAAAGTTTAATGTTAGAAACAAAAAGGCTGGTCATTATTGAATTCCTTCTCGCCGTTACCCTCGGTTTTTTTTCAATCATCCTGACCCTCATTAAATTCGCACAGTTACCCTTACAAATACCGCTTTGGTACACCCGCAATTGGGGAGAAGATCAACTTGCCAGCAAAACGTTTATATTCGTGATCCCTCTCATCCTCACCGTCATCCTCCTGACTAACGGACTGCTCTTGAGAAAGTGTTTGAAATCTAACGAAACAACACTGGCCAAGGCAATCGGGCTCTCTGCCTTACTGATAAGTCTCCTTCTTTATATCTCCCTCTTCCGCATCGCTGATGTGATGACCGCAAAAACCCCATTACCTTGGTTTTTAGAGCCCCATATCATGATTCCCCTAGGAAGCGCCATGCTTTTGTCTTTCCTCTTAACGCCGCTAACGATTAAATTGGCAAACCGCCTGGGACTTATCGACAATCCTAAAACCCACAAACATCCGGCCATGTTACTCACAAGAGCCGTCCCCCGCGCGGGGACGACGCCAGTGTTGATTTCCATTCTTATTATTTCCCTGGTATTTGTAACACTGAACAGGCAGATCGGGGGTATTTTCTTAGCCGCGTTCGTATCTCTCTCCATCGGACTGATCGATGATAAATACGATTTAAGTCCTTATATACGGTTCGGCAGCCAAATTATCGCGGCCCTCATTGTCATCTACTTCGGATTGCAAATAACCTACATCAATAACCCCACCGGCGGAGTCATCCCCATTACTAACCCTAACTTTAAAATTGATTCCTTAAATCCCATTTACCCTATCGCCCCGCTGGCGATTATCGCCACTCTTCTTTGGATAATTTGGACAATGAATATGCTCTCTTGGAGCAACGGCGTCGACGGGCAGTTCCCCGGAATAGTCGCCGTGGCCGCTATCGTCATCGGCCTCCTCAGTATTAGAGATAGCACTCAAGAAAACACGACTCTCCTCTCTTTCATCACCGCCGGGGCGGTTCTGGGCACCACCCCTTTCACTTGGCACAAATCGCATCTTCTTTACGGATTTGGAGCAACTTCACTGGGCCTTATCTTGGCCTCTCTTTCCATTCTTTCCGGCACAAAGGTGGCGACCTCTCTGCTCGTGCTGATGGTCCCGACGCTTGACGCCATTTTTGCAATCATAAGAAGGGTGAGAAACGGACAGTCTCCCTTTTGGGGAGATCGTGCCCACTTCCACCACAAACTTCTCGATTTGGGATTTTCCCAGTCGAAGATCGCTACATTTTATTGGTTAGTCAGTATCATTTTAGGAACTATCGCCGCTTACTCCTCCGGGTCAGGAAAGCTCCTCGCCATCCTCACCGCCGCCGGAATTTTCAGTTTTCTCCTCATCGTTGTCAATATCAAGGAACACAAGGAAGTAAAGACAGATGAATAAAAATAGCGTAAGAATACAGGCTCTGCTAGAATATTTTTGTGGATTTTAAGGAGAGCAATAACTTTTTTATCTTAATACTGCGGACGGCGCGGCCCCGCCAATGGCTCAAGAATCTATCCCTCTACGCGGCTATACTTTTCGGCGGCAAATTCTTCGATCGCCAATCTTTCTTCACCGTCTCGATTGCTTTCGTAATTTTCTGCGGAATTTCATCAGCCATTTACATCATCAACGACGTCGTCGACGCCTCACACGATCGGGCTCATCCGTTTAAAAAAATCCGGCCGATCGCTTCCGGAAAATTGAACCGGATTGAAGCGACATTAACCGCGATTCTTCTCCTCGCCGTCTTTCTCGCCGGCGCCTCAAAAATAGGGGTTTACTTCTTAGGAATAGCCAGCCTCTACGTCGTCTTACAACTATCTTATTCACTGATCCTTAGAAACATAATTATCGTTGACGCTTTAACGGTTGCCGCCGGCTTTATTCTGAGAGTAATCGCTGGGTCCGTGGCTGTCTTGACATCAATATCATCCTGGTTGATCCTCGCCACTATCGGCATCTCGATGCTTCTCGCCTTCGGCAAAAGGAGGAGCGAAAAAACGCTGCTCGCCGGACAGCCGGCCCGTGAACAGGCAATAAAGGTGCCGACGCGGTTAACCCTATCACACTACCCGGATAATTTATTGGACAGTATGATCTCAATGTCCGCCAGTTTTGTGATTATTACTTACGCCCTCTTCTCCTTCCAAATATCGTCAAAACTCGCCCCCAAATTCATTGGTAATATCCTGCCGCCAACCCTGGCCCAGCCGAAGTGGATGATGCTGAGTATCCCTTTCGTCATTTACGGAGTCGCTCGATACTTGTACGTTATCTATGAAAAAAAAGGTGGGGAATCGCCGGAGAGAGTCCTGCTTTCGGATAAGCCACTACTGATAACGGTCATTGGTTGGTTCCTACTTATTCTCCTCATAATATACGGCGCTTCTGAGGCCGCGAGCTAGCTTAAAAGGACTGGACATCGAAAGACAGGCTAACTCTAAAGGTGGCTGGTCCGGTCTCTTTACCGGTGATTTCTACACTAAACGTTGCCTGCTCGTTAGGGTTTAAGCTCACTTCCTTAAGTATCTTTGAGCCGACCATAAAATAGGCACCAAAATTATCCACTAATAATGACCCATCACTCAGCCTCAGATTAGCAATGGAAAATACCCGGGGGCGCGTCGAGTTGTTATTGACAGTTGATATATTGTGGTAAACCGTTCTCTGCCTCGTGAACGCTAAAACGGAAGCCGTAACTTTATCAGACTGCGGATAATGTTTAACATCAACGACGAGGTTTCTTTGCCTTGAAGCCCCTAATACAAAACCGGAGGGGTTTGGCCGCTTTCCAAACTGGATAAGATTCAAAGGCCAAAAAGAAGCAAAAGACACTAAAGTTAAAAATATAACGAGTAATGATAGATTGCACGATAATTTAAGCATTAATCTCCTCTTCGATGATAACAACAGAACGTTCTTTTCTAAAACTGCTGTGGACATCTCTCTCGAAACAGAGTAAAAAAACGAACCCGCCTAAAACTAAAAATGCCCCGGAAAGAGCAAAAAGGTAGAACGGGGAAAAGTCAAATAACGCTTGAGTGAACAATGAGAGGGTTACCGAGAAAGAAAGAGTTAACCAGACGACGGAGTGTGTGTAGCCTTGCCACAAAGGTACGGTGACGCTTTCCAATCCTAAATTAGCTAGTCTTGCACCCAATATGGGGTTTAAGTTCTCTTGTGTAAATAAATACAAACGCAACAGAACCAGAAATAGAACCGCGAATGTAAATAAGAACAGAATGATATTGGAAAATAGATTAACCTTGTAGAAATCCGAAAAGTTCCGGAAATTAAACCCCGAGAGGCCAATCGAGAGAGGCAGCCTCCAATATAGCGAAAACAAAACGGTACTCGCAAACTTCACGCCAAAAACCAACAGAGATGGTAAAATTGCAGCATCAACTAATTTTAAAATAATTTTTGAAAACATAACTAAATCCTAGTTGTTCGTTACCTAAGTGTCAAAAAAGAGTATGGCTAAATATATTATCTTTGCTTCTATTTTCCTGACCCCTCTGATTTTCAACTTCTCGACACGGGAATTGTTTGAGTTTCCAAAAATGATTGTCATTTACGTTATTAGCCTTATCGCTTTCTCATACATGATGATCTCACACTCTCACGTACAAAAAGGAGGGGAACGATTTTCGATCATGAAACCACTCACGGCGCTTTTAGCCCTTAATGTCCTCTCGACGGTTTTTTCTCTAGATGTTAACACCTCGGTTTTTGGTTACTACACTCGATTTAACGGAGGTCTAATCTCCCTTTTTTCCTATACAATGCTGGCTTATTTCTCATTAACCTTTCTTCTCAAACGGGACGTGGCCGAGTCAGCCTTCTGGTTATCCTTAAGTTCGATGATATCGGGGCTATACGCTATTGCTCAGCATTTGGGCATCGATAAAGATTTCTGGGTTCAGGATAGTCAGGCCAGGGCCTTCTCAACCTTAGGTCAACCCAATTGGCTGGCGGCCTATTTACTCATGACTCTCCCCATCCCGCTCTACTTCCTACTCGTATCTGTGAAACGACCGGCAAGAATATTTTATTTTCTAACCACTCTGATCACCTTCTGCGGAATTTGGTTTACCTACAGCCTCTCGGGATTTTTGGGGCTGATTCTTCTACCAATTCTCATTCTGGTATTCTTCAATAAAACACTTCTCAAAAGAAATTCTAAGGTTATAGTTATTCTCATAACCGCGGCCCTCCTGATCGCAATTAGCCAACCGGGAATTTTCTCCGCCAGATTAAAGTCTGCTTTTAAAATTATTGCCAACCGTCTAACCGTTGTGGCATCAGAGCAGGCGCCCAGCCAGGAACCTTCGCAAATAGATACATCGCTGATCAGATTGGTCGTTTGGAAAGGAGCGGCCAAACTTTTCGCTTCCTCTTTAAAAACGGCTCTCATCGGAACCGGGCCGGAGACCTTCGCTTACGCTTTCTTACCCTTTAGACCATTGGAACTTAACCAGACAACCGAATGGGACTTCCTCTATAATAAGGCCCATAATTACTATCTGGACCTACTCACCGGAACCGGAATACTCGGTGTCATTGGATATTTTTGGTTTGTCTTTGCCGTCATCAAACTCTACAGAAAGGCTTCGGCGAGAGAAAAATTGGCGGCCCCGCTCTTCATCGGCTGGCTAACGCTTCCCGTAACTAACTTTTTTGGCTGGCCCGTGGTGGCCACATCACTGCTCTTTTTCATCTTCCCCGCCCTTTTAGCCGTTTTAGGGTCGGATGATGAAAAAACAACAACTTCCCCACGAAAAAGTTTTGGTGTTAAGCTCGGCGCCCTCGTTCTGTTTGTCGTCACAATCAAGGCGATCTCCAATATTTTCTTGGCGGATACGGATTTTTCGAAAGCCTCATCCTTATCTAAGCAAGGATATTTTTCGCAGGCTAATCTGAAATTTAGCACAGCTGCAGCGAAAAATCCGGTTGAACCAACCTACCACAGGGAGTACGCCTTTAATCTCGTCCAAGAGGCCCTCTCAAGTCCCGACGAGAACGAACAGATCCGCCTGGGGTCGACCGCAATTGTTCAAGCGGAAACGGCTTACCGTCTCAATCCAGTTAACTCCCTCACCCTAAAATCTTTACTGCGCACCTACTACGGATTGGCTAAAATCGACCCAGTTTTTGAAAAAGAGGTTGAGGAATACGCTAAAAGGGTAACGGCTCTAGCTCCCAGCGAACCAAAAACTTTTTATGATTCGGCCTTGATACTTTCCTATCTTGATAAAAATAAGGAAGCCATTCTTTACGCCAAAAAAGCCTTGCTTCTAAAACCGGACTACACGGAGGCTGAGGACTTGCTTGTGAAACTTTCGCCAACAGATAAAACTAAAGAGCGGTGAGAAGTTCTTTAATTTTGTTTTTAACTTCGGCTGACGAAATCAGCTTGTGGTGGAGAAATTTAAAAGTTGAAATATCCGGCAGATTGGTGGAATAAATTAGGTTATCGCCTTCCCGTTTAAGGGTCCGGGTAATATCTGACGATTCCGTAAAAGTCGTGCTACAAGAGGTATCACCGCTGTTGCAGAGAATCCTAGCACTATCCGTAAGGACACTACCATCTCCAAGACTGTTTTGGGTAGTCAGGGCGCGACCGAGTAGTGACTGTTTAACGGAAACGAGAATATCACCCATGATATTGTAGTAGCGAATTTCCTCTGGCGACGGAATTTTTCCGGGGTCAGCGAGGTCTGCGATGATCGGAGAGTCGGATCGTCCTTGATCCAGAATGGAAAAGAAGGAGCTAGAATCACGTCCGGAACTGATGACGTTGAGTTTTTTCAGATCCGGCAGAAAAAGGGCGGCAACTTTTGAGTTAAATTTAGAACTGCTGGGGTTGAAATTATCCTTATTTCGATCCATATCTACAAGCCAACTGCCCTTGTTCACCGCCCCGACGGAGATGAAAGACCTAACTTTATTCTGACTCTTGTTTTTAGAAAGATAATCTTTGACAACAAGATTGCTTAAGCCGAAGGCCACAACATCAACCTTACCGTCCCCACCTTCCTTGATGTAGTCTAAGGAGAGGACCGTCAAGTCATCACTAAATTTCTGACTAAGGCCGCGTAAATCGACAAAGCTCTTATAGCCTGAAGCGTCACTGCCAAAATCGAAGAGTTTCACAAACTTCGAATTGAAATTCTCGCCGGTCAAGAGGGAGCTATAACCATTACTCTCAAAATCTTGAGGAAGACCACCTAAGTCGTGAAGTAAGATGACGGGACGGTAAAGCAGAGTCACGTTACCATAAAGAGTGTGCTGAACACTCACATTGGAGTAATAGTTTTTTATTCTTGAACCATCTTCAAACAGGAACGATTTTCCATTCGGGTAAATATTTTTGCTACCCCAAATGACGATTTCTTTCTCCATCTTACACTCAAGAATCGCCGTGAGAACGGTCTTATCCCGCTTGAGAAGGATCGGCGGAAACTTGAAAAGAAGCTCGTAGCTATAAAGATAATTACCGATGTTCGTCTTATAACCGGGAAAGACAGTCAAGTCCGTAACCGGAGTTAGGCTTTCTTTGACCTTCACG
>MGPH01000010.1:1607-2893 GCA_001797365.1 Deltaproteobacteria bacterium GWA2_45_12 | reverse complement strand
ACCGATGAGAGTACTGGCTTCTCCGGGAAGGATCGTCAATTTTAAAGAAGCATAGTCGGTGGGAGTCAGCGGACGTGTCGGTGACCAAACCATGATGGATAGGCCATTTAGAAGAACGGCGTCGTTGTTGTTTACGGAAACATTAAAAGCACGGCCAAAGTTACTATAACAATAATCGTTAAAGGGTGTGTTATTCCAGTGATCTACCAAGCGATTAAGGCCGACCGGCCCGTACGAGGGAGGGCTCGGCCGCGTAAATAACCAAATATCTTCAGCCAACGCAGAAGGCGCCTGTAGGAGAAAAACTATGAGCAGGAAAGCCGTGAGCGTTTTGTATTTAAAGTTTTTTAGCGAAGGCCGCGGAAATCCAACCAATTTTACCATCAGGCAGTTTTATCTGATACCAACTTCCCTGCTCGTCGAGAAAGATTACTTTGTCCCCCACGCCCACCTTGGCCACCTCTTCTCCAGCCAAGGACGGTGTTGCCCGCACCCGCAACCAACCATTGGGGTAGGCGGAGGAAGGTTGTGAACCTGTCGGTAGAATTTCCACTAATTTTTGGGAAATAAGAGTCCTTTGAGCGAAGGCGACCAGCGACTTTTTCGCTTCTTCGGTAAGACCACTATCGCTTTTCCGGCCCAGATAACCGAGAGACAATTTTTCGGCCTTCTCTACTTCAGAATTATCCGCAACTTTAAATCCGGACGGATCAAAAACCTTTCCCTGATAATCAAAATAGTAATCCACTTTCTTATCATCGGCGGCTCCCGCACCGGATTTTCCTAAGAAATAGGAAAGGCCGCGAACCCAAGACTTCGTATCCGAGTAGAGTAGAGGATCACTACTGGAGAGATCACGGATGGTGAAACGAAGTTCGGGCGAAAAAGGAGTCGCCGGGGAGTCGGCCGTTCCGGGGATCAGAAAGAGCTGGAATTTTATTGATAGTTTGTAACCGTCCTGAATTTTGATTTTCACCGTTCTCGCTTTATATCCTTGTCTGCTGATCTTTACGGCATGATCACCAATGGTTGTTTTATCGGTTGAGACCGGAGTCGTTCCCAGAAATTCATCATCGAACCGAACTTCCGCTCCCTCTGGATTTCCGAAAATAACCAGCGAGGATTTATCAAAAGTCCTCTCCATCCAAATAATTTCCCCCTCGCTGAAAATATCGGAAGGGCCTAAATCCCAATTGACGACAGTTAAGACACTGCTAACCAAGTTAATCTTCGTCCGCAGTGAGCTCTCTTCTGAAGAAAGGACGAAAGAGCTGACACCCTCTTTT
>MGPH01000010.1:0-1576 GCA_001797365.1 Deltaproteobacteria bacterium GWA2_45_12 | reverse complement strand
AAAGACCCAATGATTATAAGGATTATCTTTCTCCAAGTCATTAGACCCAATTTAACACAACTTTAGAATTACTGACAATGGCACATTAAACTAAGCCTCGTAAAAAGACGGGGGAAAAGGAAGCCCCGCCTTTCGGCGGGACTTCTTGTAAAAAGTGCGGCTCCCTAATAATATTGAGAGAGCGGGTTAGATTGTACCAAAAAGTGGCCTATTTGTCAACGTTTCGCCCTCTTGAGATAATGACCTGAACTGTATCCCCATGAGAAACAAAAAGTTTTCATTCTACATATTTACCTTCGTCACCGCTGTCCTCATCCTCTCAAGCCTTTCTAAGGCCTATAATTTCGAATTTGGCGCTCTTAAAATGCAGGCGGTGAATACTTTTAAATCCCCCGTCGCCTCGGCCGGAAAAGAATTAGCAAATGTCACTTCCCTAAATATCCTCAAAGAATCAAGCGGCGTGATTCCCGCCTTTAAAAATCTCATCGGAAAAATATTGGGAAGCGAAAATAAAGCCTCCGCCCGACCTTTAAGAAAAGAGGTCTTTGGTTTTCTCCCTTTTTGGACATTAGACAAAAAGATCCATTTCCGTTATGAACTTCTCTCAACAATCGCTTACTTCGGCGTTGACATTAACAGCGAAGGAGAATTTATAAAGGAAAGGGACAACGGAAAGACGGATGGCGCTTGGGCCGGATGGATTAGTGATGACTTCACGCAAGTTATCAATCAAGCCAAAAAATATAAAACGAAGATTCTGCTGACCATTAAAGGTTTCGACAACGAAACAATTGAAAAACTACTGAATTGCTCCAAGTGCCGGAGTAACCTCGTCAACGGTGCTCTTAAAGAAATCAAGAACCGTAAAGCTGACGGGGTCAACCTCGATTTCGAATATGTGGGCACTCCAGATGACGATCTCGTTTTCCGCTTTACCCAACTCGTTAAGGATTTTGTTGACGTCTTTCACGACGAAATACCCGGAAGCTACGTTAGTGTCTCAACCTACGCCAAGTCTGCCGCCGATAAAAAACTGCATGATATTAAAAGGCTCTCAGCCATCACCGATAGTTTCTTTATAATGGGCTACGATTTTTTCCGCCCGGTTTCAACTTATGCCGGACCGGTCGCCCCTCTGGGCGGCGCGGAGAAATATGGCTACGACCTGAAAACGACGGTGGCCGATTATCTAAAACTCGCTCCGGCCAACAAGTTAATCCTCGGCCTGCCCTATTACGGGTACGATTGGCCGGTCGAGAAAAATGAACCAAATGCTAAAACGCTCGAGGGGTCAGACGAGACAGGCTACGCTAACATGAGCTCTTACGTCAACAGTCAATACGATCCTCTTAACGATAATAAAGCCAGGAGTTGGGATAGCGACGCCCAAGTTCCTTTCTACAGCTGGTTTGATAAAGATCATAAAGTTTGGCGGCAGGCTTACTACGAAGATGTGAGATCTTTGGGACTAAAATACGACTTTATCAAAGAGAAAAATCTACGGGGCGTGGGGATTTGGGTCCTCGGCTACGACGGCTCCTATCCGGAGCTTTGGGATTTATTGGAAGAAAAATTC
>MGPH01000009.1:5299-8851 GCA_001797365.1 Deltaproteobacteria bacterium GWA2_45_12 | reverse complement strand
CGGCTTATTTCGTAAATATCCATCTCACCTTCCGTGAGAACAGGTTCGATGAACTCTCCATTGGCATTCACAACCACAGAGCTACGTTCATATTCCAAGCTATTTCCGTCTATTCCGATGCGGTTTACACCGATAACAAAGGCCTGGTTCTCTATGGCGCGTGCTTGTAGTAATGTTCTCCAGTGCATGACCCTGCGTTTTGGCCAGTTGGCAATATTAACGAGAACATCGCAATCTTTCGCTAGCGCGCTGTAAAGTTCGGGAAACCGCAAATCGTAACAGATGGAAAACCCCAACTTAAACTCCGGCATCTGCACTTTTTCCAGCCTGTTACCCGGGTGAAAAAAGCGGTCCTCTCCGGCAAAGGAAAAGGGATGGATCTTGGCATATCGCGCCTGTTCTATACCCTCATCTGAAAAAGCCACCAGCGTGTTAGCGGCTTTACCAGCATTATTTATTACCACCCCCGCGATGAGCCAAGCTCGGTATTGTTTGGCAAGTGCGCTGAACGCTATCAAGGATGACGCTTGACCTGGCTCCTCTGCCGACAACTGGGTGTTCATAGTAAAGCCGGTCAAAGTCATTTCCGGAAAAATGACCAGATTGGCTCCGCACACGGCAGCACGCGCAGTCAACTCGGTGCAGCGCTGCATGTTGTAAGCTTTGTCTTCCCACTTCTGATCGAGCGAGATTAATGCAACTTTCAATGCCGATCCTTGATTTGTTTCTAAATCTTCTTGCGAAAAACCGGTTTAGCGGGTCGACCAATCAACAGGTTATCCGTGGTTCCGGCATCGATAGCCTTACGGTATATGGCACATGACTCATCAAAGGCCATGGCGATATGATCCATTTCCGGCTGCTGGTGCGACCAAGTGGGGTAAAACATCCCCTGAAACAATACACCTCGTGCAATCATTTCCTGCATCAGCAACGTACGGTACGCATCATTCGGCGTGCCAGCAGAATTACGGCACACCAGCACGAACAGGCAGGGGTAGCCGAGCAGTTGCATTGAGCTTTCCAATCCGTGCTTGCGCACAATCTGCTCAAGGCGCAACTTTAGAGCCTCGCCTCTAGCCCAGTTGCTCTCGATCATGTTGTGTTGCTTGAATTCCTTGATGGTGGCTATCAAGGCAGCGAGACCTGTGGTCTCGGCGCCGTGGGTCGTTGAGATCAGAAATAGCTTGTCATCACCTTCACGCCGGACACCGCCCAATTCCATAATGTCGGCGCGCCCAGTCAGCGCACAGGCCGAAAACCCGTTGGCAATTCCTTTGCCCCAAGTCGCCATGTCGGGCTTGACGCCATAATAGTGCTGCGCACCTTTCATATCCCACTTGAAACCGGAAATCATTTCATCGAGGATCAAGAGCACTCCGCGATCCTTACACAGGGCCGCAACCTTATGCAGAAAATCATCCTTTGGTGGTTCAAACTTCACCGGCTCCATGATCAAACAGGCGATGTCATGATCGTTATCAGAAAGCAACGCCTCAACTGACTCGTAGTTGTTGTAGCTGAATGCCGCCGTCATAGCCCGAACACGGTCAGGAATTCCACGATCACAGGGCGTGGTAACAATGAACCAGTCATCGTAACTGAAGAAGTTGTGTTCGCGAGCGACGGCAACCCTGTTGCGCCCGGTATAAGCGCGCGCCAGCTTGACTGCCGCAGTCGTCACCGTAGAGCCATTTTTGGCGAATTTCACCATGTCGCCAGACTGAACAGTGTCAAGAAATATCTTGGCAGCCTCCAATTCAATCGCGGCCGGCCGCTGAAAATTGGTGCCCTGAAAGGCCGCCTCACACACAGCCTGAGCCACCGGCTCATATCCATGACCAATACAAACCGATGTCAACCCCATACTGCAATCTATAAACTCGTTGCCATCCAGATCCCACACATGAGCGCCCTTGCCACGAACGATCGCGGCAGGCGCATTGATAGGAAACTGATCATCACCCTTTGAATAAGTATGTGCACCTCCAGGTATCAGATCGTGAATACGACCAGAGAACTCGCGCGATTTTATAAAGTTGGTAATTTTATTCATGATTTACACCCAAGCATTAACATATATCCCAAACAGGTTGTTGAACTACAAATGGAGCCACCAGTTTCTTTAGGTCTGGACGTGAATCAAGAAACTCGATTATTTTTTTCGTGGGCACAAGCGGCATAGTGTCGAGGTTTGCTTTTGCAATTTCGCGGCAAAGAATCAGGTCTTCTGGGTAATCAACGGTAACTCTAAGATCCATTCGCTGCAACTCAGGCACGGGAAGAATAATTTCGATTTGAAATTCTTGTTGGTGTTTGCGGGCATAATTCGAACAAAATTCCGAACGGTCTGCCGGTAAGCCGCGTTGATGCGACCTCTCCAGAGATTCGAGCGTCCAAATTTCAAATAGCAGCCCCTCCGGAAGACGGTCTGCGACAGTAATATCATTTCCATGCTCCAGATGGTTACGCCATACTGTTTCAAGTAAATCATAATCGAACCAAGGGCATTCGGTAGTTACGCGGAATACATCCGTTGCGCCGCCCATCCTTCCGCATTGGATTAGTCGCATTAAAACATCCTGCTGATCACCATAAATGTAACTGATGTCATGCTTATGCGCCACATCCACAAAAGGTGCATTGGCATTACCCTCAGAAATACCCAGAACTATCTCATCAATCATCGGAAATGTTTTAATTGATGTAACAATCTGATCAAGAATCGTTACACCATCAGTCAACATCTGCAACGGTTTGCCATAAAGACGCGAGCCATTATTGCGACAGGCAAGTGCAGCTACAAGTCTACGGCTCATATAACAACTCCATTATTCGACAAATCGCTTGGCAACAATGCCTCGTTAACTGCCATATCTCGCTTTACGGTTGCACCATATGCCTCATTTAGATCTGTCAACGGGCTGGCTGCAGCACTACGCTTGAGTAAAACATCCCCCTGATCTATGCGCGTACCGGCTTGCAAAGCGCGCTTTGTTACCACATGACGTCGAATCATTTTTCGGTAACCATTCTCCGCTTCACTCATACCAAAATCTGGATCATCGGTGGACACTCCATAGGCATCGGCACACTCTCTCAGTGCTGTCGAAAACTCATAGAACCTGTCCGGATTAAGTGCGGCCTCATAATCCTCAAGCTTCATTATTTCACCCAAGGTAAGATGCTTCTCGAATACCCGAGCACCTGCACCTAATGCAACTGCCGCCAACGCCAGACTTAAAGGGCTTGACGGAGCTGCATGATCTGCGAAACCGATGGTTACATTGGAATGAACCTTAACAATGCGTTCAACCAATAAGCGAACACGATCAATTTGGTTAGCATCAATGGGCGTTGGGTAGCCCTGAAAGCCAAGAAGAATAACGATTTCTTTGCTTGAGAGAATATCTATAGCTTGCTGAAGTTCGCTGAAATATGCACCACCTGCACCCAGCAGTACTTTTTTTACAGAACTGCCCGCGACCTCATTCAGCAAACCCATATTCGCGATATCAGTCCCATGAAGCTTTACTGCCGACACACCAATTC
>MGPH01000009.1:0-5240 GCA_001797365.1 Deltaproteobacteria bacterium GWA2_45_12 | reverse complement strand
TCACGCGCATAATCCGCCAAGCCGATCCATACGTCGTCAGCCATTTCAAGAGAGCGAAGCAGGTCATAATACTTGTAATCGGGGGTAGCTACCTCATCGACATAGACTAATTGGTATTTGGCCACATCCGCACCTGCTGCTGCTGCTGCTTTCATCAGCAAACGCGCTTGCTGAGGGCAACCTTCAAACCCTTGTGCCAATTCAGCGATAATTTGAATATTCATATTCATAATCCTTGTTGTTACTTCACTTGTTTCTTCGGCAAGCTATCTACGCTCATGGTAGCGCTTTAGCTTGAGAGCAGGCGCCTCGATAATTCGGTAGGTGACGTGTGCTGCCGCTATTGAAAGAATCATTATAGCCAATACATTATGAGCTAAAGTGGGAATGTTCTGCATCAAAACGAGATGCCAAGCATAAATACCATAAGAGAGCACCCCAAGATATGAAGCCACCCTATACGCGGCAGATGTTTTAGATTCAATCGCCTTTAAATTTGCATGCGCTAAAACGAATGTAAATATTACCAAATCAACTAATAGAATTCCCTGCGTTGACCAAAATCGACCCGGCTGCATATGATAAATCCAATTTATGTAGCCGAGCAGCGCGAAAGCACTGACCGTAAAAAAAATTAGCCGCGATACATTAGGTTTAAGCTCAAAGACTACCAAACATGAAAGCATACCAACAATAAAGTGTGGCAAGCTTGCAACAATGTTGCGCCCATCATATGACCAGCCCTGATTTTTCACTAAGTAATAATTCAGAAAAGTTACAGCCAAATACAGAACGATTCCTAAGGTTATCGCCAAAATTCTCGATACAGGCAACATACTTAAAAAAAGTAAAGCAATCAACGGAGCTATGAGATAAAAATGGATTTCAATTCCAAGTGTCCAAAAAACCCCATCTAAAGGATAGTCTCCCTGATTAAACTGAAGATCAAAAAACTGCCCTGGCAAGTCGCTGAGGCTTAATGGGTTATTGCCGGTTATAACCCACTGAGCAATCCAGCCGATTAAACTCAATGAAAAAAACAGTGGATATATGCGCAAGAACCGATTGATGTAAAAATCTTTCAAATCACTTACGCAGTATTTGTAACGTTTAGAAATAAACCCATGCGCAATCACATACCCCGATATGCCAAAAAAAATCCACACCGCAACACGTCCTGGAATATTTACTAACGGAGGAAACTCTGCGCGATAGCCTGTCACATGCCAAGAAACAACAAAGAGCGAAAGCATCCCACGAAGTACAAGTAGCAAGTCCATAATTTTCTGATTAGTTATATTTTAATAGCTAGATTCGTCGTGTCCAAAACTGCCAAAGTTGCCGCTAGCACACAAACTTTCCCAACTAAGTCAACGTGTTCCAACGCGCTGGATTTAACAAATCAAGATCATCAGTTTTAATCGCAACGGGAATTTCAGGAGCTTGGCTTTGTATCGCCTGAAGGATTTCATTTAGCTGTCCAAGACTGTCAACGCCAATGATGACCTTGCTGATTTGGGGAAACGATAGGGCGTAACAAAGACAAGCTTGCAAAGGGGTCAGCCTGTTAATGCTTAGCCAGTTATCCCAATCGGACCAAAGCCGATACCAACGAGCGAATTTTTTGGGGCGATCAGTTGGTGACATCAATAGCAATCCTTGAAGTAATACTGAACGCACATGCAATTCTGTACCCTGCGCCGCCAAACGATTCATCCAGCCTGTATCAATTAGGCGGTGATCCAGAATATTGAATGGTGCTTGGACAAGATCGAGTTGAAAACGATCAAAAAGGATGTCGAGTTCTGAAGGATCGTAAATCGAAATACCTATTTTTTGAACCAAGCCATCGTGTTTGAGCTGTTGCAAGGCACGATAAAGGTCTTCACCGTTCTTTTCCATAAGCTGCTGTGGGCGGTGTAGCAACAAACCGTAGAGGCTTTTGACATTCAGCCGTTGCAAAGAACCTCTGACTGTCTCCGCAACCCATTGCAAGGTATCTGTGCAATCATTCGGGATAGCAGGCAACTTTGAAATAATCTGCCAACCCTGAATTCCAATCTCACCAAGTCTCTGCTCGCTTTCGCCGTAAGCAATGGCTGTATCAAGCGTATCAATGCCATTGTCTGCTGCTAGTTGCAAGATGGCCTTTCCTTCGTGCCGCGTAACTTGCCCAGCCTGATTGGCAATACCGTAGGGTAGGCCGAATTGAACCGTGCCGAGGGCAAGCTTCACCCTACCATTTCCTTGATAGATGAGATTACCTGTTCTTGTTGGTCATCCGTCAGGTCATAGAAGAGCGGAATGCTCAACGTTTTTTGATAATATTTCTGGGCATTTGGATAGTCTTCTGGCCTGAACCCAAGCCTGCGGTAATGGGGGTGGGCGGGCACCGGGATGTAATGCACTTGGCTACCAATTCCCCGTGATTTAAGTTCCTGCATTAGCTTCCCTCTGCTCAAACCAATTGAGTCAAAATCAATCTGGAGCACATAGAGGTGATGGCCACTCTGCTCGCGCCCCACAGCTTGAGCAGGGCGGCAATTACGCATACCAGCAAACGCCTCATCGTATTTCTTAACCAGAGCAAGTCGGCGAGCAATAAATCTGTCAAGTTTTTTTAGCTGCGAAAGTGCGAGCCCGCATTGCATGTCGCTGATGCGATAGTGAAAGCCGAGTTCCTGCATTTCGTAATACCAAGGGTCACGAACACCATCGGTCTCTGCCTGCTCCGGTAATTGAAAGGGGTCATTGAGCTTGTTAATGCCGTGACTACGCAAACGCAAGAGCTTGCGATAGGTGGGTTCATCGTTGGTTGTGATCATACCCCCCTCACCTGCGGCGATCGCCTTGACAGGGTGGAAGGAAAAGATCGTCATAAGCGAGTATGCGCAGGAACCAACGCGCCGCCCGTCTGGATAGAGCGCCCCTAGCGCGTGTGCGGCGTCTTCAATCACTACTGCACCGGCTTGGTCGGCAAGCGACTTGATTGTCGGCATGTCACATGGCAGGCCGGCAAAGTGCACAGGTATTACTGCGCGCGCATCCGGGTTTCTTACAATAGCCTCTCTGAGAGCCAATGGAGACATATTGATGGTATCTGGGTCAATGTCTGCAAAAACAACACGCCCGCCAACATATAGCCCGGCATTGGCGCTGGCAACAAAAGTAATCGGGCTGGTAATTAACGATGTTCCCGGGCCGACACCAGCTGCCAAGGCAGCAAGATGCAGCGCAGCTGTGCCACTTGAAACCGCAACCGCATATTGGACACCGACATATCCAGCAATCGCCTGCTCGAAGGCCTCAATGGCAGGGCCTTGGGTCAGTATGCCACTTTTCAAGACATCCACGACTGCCTGGATGTCTTCCTCATCAATATGGTGTTTTCCGTAAGGGATCATAATTTCTGTAACTCCTGGGCAAGCCCGTATTGTTCTTGCTGATGAAGTCTTGCGATGTGTTCGTTCACGCCACCCAATTGCCTGCCGAGCAACTTGCGGGTTTTTTGATTGGACAAACTCATGTCGTGTGGTCGCTGGACTAACGAGGCTTGGTCAGTGATGTAACCAGGTTTGATGAGACTGGCATCAAGCTTAAATTCTTGCGCAAGCTTGCGTCCAAACTCGTACTTTGAGATGCGCTCATCACCCACCACATGGAAGATACCGCTGGCTTTTAGATCGATCAGATCGTGTACAGCCTGGGCGGCTGTTTCCACAAGTATGGGTGTGTAAAATACATCCCGAAACAAGGTCAATTCTTTACCTACTCGAAGTGCTTCAATGAGCACATCACTGAATGAATGACGATAGCTTGTGCCCCAGCCATAGAAATTTGTTCGTATCACCATCGCCATTGGATGGGCTTCTAGAACCCGTGATTCAGCTTCGGCTTTTGTCCGCCCATACACGTTGATTGGCTTGACCGGAGAAGTTTCATTTGCAAGCGAAGCCACCCCGGAAAACAGATGATCGGTTGAAATATGCACCAGTGGTAACCCGTGCTTTGCGCAAGCTTGAGCGACATTAGCAGCAAGTTGTACATTGACGCGTTCGGCTAGGTCCGGGTCGGCTTCGCATTTTTCTACGCTAGTAAGGCCGGCCGTATGGATAACGATCTGGGGTTGCACATCTTCAAATGCACGAATGAGGTGATCAACAGATTCAAGATCGATTTTCCTGGTTTGGACACCCGCTAGAGCAATTTCGCGCTCGTGGAGTCCCAAGGTAATCGAATAGCGATCCCTCTGTGCCAAGGCCCAATTGAGAGCCAGTAGGCCGGAGCCGCCGGTGAAAAAAATCTGCAGTTTCATATCCTCTCAGATCGCACCGATCTTTTTACGATTTGCTTCGATCCATCCCTGCAATTCATTCACATTCATCCATATCTTGTTGTTGTCCGAGGTATACATAAACCCCTCCTCGACCTTGGTGCCACCCTTGATGCGCAAGGGGTCAGTAGACCATTGATGAATCATCGGAAGAATCTTGTAGTGATCCTCATACGCGTAAGTATGGGGGGCATCCTCCAATCCGATCATCTGCTCATGAATCTTTTCTCCCGGACGGATACCGATGATCTTGTGCTTGGCTCCCGGCGCAACAGCATTCGCGATATCCAGGATAGTCATGGATGGAATCTTTTTCACATATATCTCGCCGCCTTGCATGTCGTCAAGCGCGTGCCAGACGAGCTCAACCCCCTGTTCAAGGGTGATCATGAAGCGGGTCATTCGAGCATCCGTGATGGGTAAAACGCCTGTGTCCACCAAGGACATAAAGAAAGGAATGACCGAGCCGCGAGAGCCCATCACGTTACCGTAGCGAACCACGGCAAAACGGGTACTGTGCGTTCCGGCGTAGGCATTGCCCGCAACGAACAGCTTATCGGAAGCAAGTTTCGTTGCTCCATACAAATTGATCGGGTTGCTGGCCTTGTCTGTCGACAGGGCCACCACGCGCTTGATGCCACGATCGATGCAGGCATCGATCAGGTTCATCGCCCCGTCAATGTTGGTCTTGACGCATTCAAACGGGTTGTATTCCGCTGTCGGGACAATTTTGGTCGCTGCCGCGTGAATCACATAATCGATGCCGTCCAGTGCCCGTGCCAACCGGTCCTTGTCACGAACATCGCCAATAATGAAGACTACCCGTGGGTCTCCTTCAAACTTCTTGGCCATCTCCCACTGCTTCATTTCGTCACGGGAATAGATGACCAATCGCTTGGGATTATAT
>MGPH01000008.1 GCA_001797365.1 Deltaproteobacteria bacterium GWA2_45_12 | reverse complement strand
ATTAAACAACAAAAAATAGCAGCGTGATGGTTATCAAACAATTTCAACTAAGAATGGGATTGACCCCCACCCGTGGGCATGATGTAATCCTGCCGCACAGATATAACTTTGTTTTCAACAGGCCAATCTTCTACATATTCGGTTTCTTGATATTTGGTTGCTTCATATTTCCAAGAAAGCTTTACAGGGGATCCATCGTCATCACGAAAAATAGTTGATCCAAAAAAATGGACACTCACCACAAGACCTAATTCTCGGCTGAAATAATATTTGTTCTTCCAATAGGTGTTCGATGTTTTTACAAGAACAAAGCTGGCGCTTTTAAGGTCGCGTATCGAAATTTCTTGCCCAGCTGCATTTACAATCGGTTGACCGTAATCAGAATGAACAGGATCATAAATTTGAATTTCACCGTCAATGCCATCGATTTTGAGGGAGTTGTTATTTAGATTATAGTGACCAAGATAGGCTTGTGGTGTTGATTGAAGGGCTGGAAGTTGCAATTTAAAATGAGGGTCCACTTGGCTGGGGGTCGGGTCATTCAGAATTGTTTTATAGAGGGGGAAGTAGGATTGCCCCGTGCCATACACCCCAACAGTTTCCTCATCTTGTCTCAAAAGAGCGGTTTCCGGCAAACGGACGAGTTCTTCGTATACCTTCGTGAGTTGATCTATTCTCGATTTTCTTTCTTTCCCTGAGCTACTCAACTTGGTCAGGTTTTCTATTTCTTGGTCGGCATCTTGAGCGGCTTTAAATGAATCCCAACGATCCATCATGCCGGCTCGAGCTTTATAACCCTCAAAATTTTTATTTTCATCAGTAGGGTTGTAAGGTGTCCACGGCGTCCACATTTCTTTCGTGCCCTGTTTAGAGTTTAGTTGTAGCCAAAGTCTGTTGCCCTTTGTTTCTTGCGATGATCCGACAATGAGCTGAACATCATAGCCGTAGCTTTGCGCCGCCAGAAAAAGGAGCATCATCCGGGCCTTGTCATCAGGAAGTTCCATTTTGTTATCGGGGAAGAGGGTCTTCAATTTCTCCATGGCCAACGGAAAAAGGGAAAAAGAGGCCCAAGATGAGTGACTCATCTCTTCGATCTGTTTTTTTGCGTAGTCCAAGGCTGCCCCATCACTGAAGGCTGTCGATCCATACATGGGGTCCTGGTATTTTTTGATTCTTTCGAATAATTTTTGAATGTCTTCAGGGAGAGAGGATGAGGGTGTCACCTCTGAAGGTGGGGGCAGGCCTGAAGCATTGAGCTTACAACGATCGAAGATTTGAAGGATCGGCCACTCTGTTCTATCCCCACTCCATTTCCTATAAAAATGAAGCGTCACTTTTTCTCTTGCTGCAGTAGACCGAACGAGGAAAAACTGCCCCAATTGAGGGGACCAAAAAACATGATTTTGCGGATCCTTAGATATATAGAGGGACATAGCGTGTCCATTAAAGATTTCTGTCGGTAGAGGAATCATTTTACCTTCGGCTTCAAAACTGATTTCATCATAAAGATGAGGCGGCACCTCACCATTAAATGAAATCGCTTCAAATTTTTCTATGATGTCTTGAGGAATTTTGTGTTCGGAAAGAGGATCTTTGATTTCCCTTAAGCTATACAAGCGGCCATTCCGATCGTAAAGATTATCTACTCCGAGAGATTTGTCATGAGTTTGGGGAGTGCCTTGAGTTTCTGGAGTGATTTGAGTTAACAGATAGTTGGGATTTTCTTTAAGCGTCCGGACTTTTTTGGCCACCTCTTCTGACAGAGCGTTGCAAGCCACATCAGCACAAGGCGTGGATTCAAGAACGGTGGTGTGATGGCTTAAAGGATCTTGATATTCGACCCAAGCATGGCCCATGACAAAGGTTGAAGCATCCCCAGCCGGCTCGCTAGCAAGATAGCCCCGCACATAACGCACATTGTAACCGTAGGCTCTTGCCGCCAGAAAAAATTCACTTGCGGCCACACTGCAAAGGGCGGTGTTGATGTAGTTTGGATCGTGGAGGTATTTGAGACCATCCACGCCGTTATTGACGTAGAGCTCAATATTTTTGGGGTTAAGATCATAGAGCCACGAAGATTGAAGTTTGGCGGCGGCATACCTTAGGGCCTCAGATTCAGAAAGGGCCTGGGCCCCAAAGAGGTCTTTGTTTTGGAGCTGTTTGATTTCTTCAAATACAGATCGCGTGAGTGTGGCCAACTGTTCCTTGGTCGCCAAGGAGGGAGAGTTATTTTGAAAATGCAGGGCGGTTAAGGGTTTTTCAAATTGGCCGTCATCATTCTCATACACGTCAAAGACAAGTTCCCCGGGTTTGACTCCATCGTGATCCAGCTTGACGTAGAACTGTCCATAGGTGGCATCCCAATACAAGCTGTAGGCTTTGTTTTGGGGAACCATGATGTGATTGGCATCTGTGGGGAGCGGGATTAAATTTCTCTTGTCTTCAACTAAAAGCGTGAGTGTGCCGACCGGGGGATTGGAAGGCATGAAATCGGCTTTTCCCAGGGTTCCCAAAGGCACTTGGCCCTTGTTTCGCTCAAGATCGATCTCATCAAAACTGCCGAGTCTGGAATAGCTTGCATTGTAACCCGTCAGTTTCCAAACAGGTTGGTTTTTCCCGTCCGCGGATGCAATGACGCCTCCAATGAAGGTTACCGTGTCGGTCTGATTAATAGGGTTGAAGGCGATTGGTTTATTTTCTGGTTGGGAGTCCTGAGGGTTTAAAAATTGATATTTGAATATTTCTGGCTCTTCAATGGAAAACCCCTTTAGAACCCGTTCTCTTTGATCTTCCTGCCACGACTCCATGAAATTCTGAACATGTTTGAACGTATCATTACGTGTTTCTTGGGGATAAGAAAGTTCAGAGATTCTTTTGTCTGCTTCCTTAAGATAGGATTGGTATAGAATGCTGACCAAGTCTAATTCTTCAATGGGGAGTCCTTCGGAAACCCGTTCTTTTTGGTATTCCCGCCACAATTCCATGCAATCCTGAAAATGTTTCCATGCGATTTGAAGTGTTTCTTGGGGGGAAGAACCCAGATAACGTTGATAGAGAATGTCGATCAAATCGAGTTGATCCTGGATACTTTCTGTTGGGGACTCCGAAAAGAGCCGTGCTTGTCGTTGGAGAGATAGGAATGGATCTGGATCTCCACAAATTTTTAGGTCACCATTTACAGGGTTGATCGAAAAGTTGGGTTGGGTTTTTTCTGCACTCCCTGGCAAAATCCCTTCCCCTACATCCGAGCTTGGTTGTTCCTCTGGAGGCGTGTACCCTCTTTGTCGAACCATTGTCATAAGATAAAATTCCAACCCGGGTTCTAAAGAAAGCAAACCCAATGCCAAGTGAGGCAAAAGATTTTGTTATTAAGCTTATGATATTATTGTTTTTTTATAGAAGTTTTTCGAGTTGAAAATTCTTCTTTTGTTTTTGATGTGTGGGCTCCCCTATTTTTTCTCTTTCTTCACTTTTTATGGGATTGAAAGATTAACGGTAATTTTTTGTACTTTCTTTTGATCGCAGGATCTTAATGGATCTTGAAAGTTGGGGCTTACAAAAATTTTGAAATTTTTTTTTGATAAAATCTTGATCGTTTCAGAATAAAAACTTACCATCATCAAACCTATGCCTCAAAAAATATCACTGACCATGCCCCAGCCGGGAGAGACCATTACCGAAGGCACCATTGTGAAATGGATTGTCAAACAGGGTGATTCAATCAAAGAAGGCCAAAACATTGTGGAGCTTGAAACTGAAAAGGCCGTTTTTGAATATGAATCCCCCTATGAGGGAAAATTGATCGAAATTTCAGGAAAGCCCAATCAAAAAGTCCCGGTGGGGGAAACCATTGCTGTTTTTGAAGTCAGCGATGAAAAGGCCAAGGCTTATGCGCTTTTGGGGTTGGGGCAGAAAAATTCATCGAAAAAATCGGGGGGCGCAGCAAGCGGCGCCCGTACGTTGGGGAGGGTAGGGGCGTCGCTTGCTGCGCCCTCAAAATCCATGCCCTTATCTCCCATGGTGCGGGCCCTTTTGCGGGAGCACAATCTTTCAGAAGATGTGGCACAAAATATTCCTGCAAGTGGTCCTGGGGGTCGCCTGACCAAAGAGGATATATTAAAATATATTTCAGTAGGGGCGGGTTTTAAACCCGCCCCTACATGGGTACCCGAAGAAGTTGATCTGCAGCCGGCTTCCCCCATTCGTATGCGTATTGCCGAAAACATGGTGGCTTCCAAACAATCCATTCCCCATGCCCATACGGGATTGACTGTGGATATGACCTTGTTGGTTGATTACAGAAACAAGAACAAGACCCGGTTTGAAAAAAAACATGCTGTTACTTTAAGTGTTCTTCCCTTGATGATGCCGGCCTTGATTAGTGCCATCAAGGAAGTTCCCTTGGTCAATTCCTTTTTTCATGAAAACGCATCAGGAAAATACATCGGGTATTTCAAGAAAATAAATTTGGGAATTGCCACGGGAACGGAGAAGGGGCTTTTTACACCGGTCCTTCATGATGTTGGTTCCCTGTCGATGGTTGATTTTGCCAAAAAACTAAAAACCCTTATGGAACACGCCATGAATTACAAATTAACCCCCAAAGATTTGACCGGCATGACTTTCACTTTTAATAATTACGGTTTTTTTGGTTCTACGACGGGGGTGCAGATTGTTCCCCCGGGCCATTCCTCCATATTGGGCATGGGAAAGATAGAAAAACGTCCCTGGGTGATAGGGGATAAAATAGAAGTTCGCCATCTTGCTGATTTTGTATTGGCCTTTGACCATCGCGTGCTTGATGGCCGTGATGTGGGGCTTTTCCTGAATGCATTTAAAAAGGCACTGGAAAATCCCGATTTCAAAAAGTGGGAGTTCTAGATCTTTTTGATACATCTGTTTCTGACAAGCATTCCGGTCAGAAAAAGCAGGGCCAAAAGTCCCGGCATGAAAATATTTTTCGGGTTTTGGGTGTTAAGCTGACATCCCCCACCACCACTGCCTCCGGATGATTCTGAAGCCGGCGACTGCCCTCCGGCGCCTGCTTGGGATCCTTCCTCCGAGCCGTTATCCCCAGAATCATTATCAGAGCCAGAGTCGTTATCAGAATCCGAGTCATTATCCGAGTCTGAGTTATCATCAGAATCAGAGCCTGAATCATCATCATCTCCCTGATCGTCATTGTCATCGTCAAGTTCTTCGTCGTCATCTCCTTGGACACTTTCACTTACGTTTGTTGAAAAAGAAAGGGAAGAGGCCCATGAGCCTGAAGCATTCTCAGAATCAACGGCCTTCACCCGCCAGTAGTAGGTTGTGCCTTCTGACAAGTTTGACGCCACTGTTGCACTTGTTGTGGCTGAGGTGTTTGTGGCCACAATGTTTGTAAACGAGGCATCCGTTGCTATTTGATAGGTATAACTAAGAGTGTCTCCATCAACATCTGTGGCTGCCGTATAAGAAAGGGTGGGTGTTAAATCTGAAGTTGTTGAGTTGTTTGTCGGGCTAGTTAAACTTGGTTGTGAAGGGGTGTGATTGGCAATGCTTACTTGTTGTCCAATACTCACGCCGTCGTAAGTGTCAAAGTCATCGTCACTAATTTCAATTGCAATGGTGTAATCCCCTTTTACGACTTCTGTTGTGTCCCACACAAAAGAATTGGCATCGTTTTCATTCAGGGTGGGGCTAATCTGGGTCGAGGTAAAATCTTCGTCGATTGAATGGATGCGAATGGCCGCATTGGAATCGGGGTCAAAATCATCCCAAGTAATTGTAAAACTATCGGAAGCCTCGTAATCTTCGCTATTGGGGGTGATAGGTGAAATGGAAGGAGTCCAATTTGTCAGAATTCCGGCGTTGAGTTCACCAAATTCTGTCCATGCCACGGCCATCGAGGTTCCTTCAAGGGCCAGTGTTGTGCTTGCAACCGTGTTGGTTCCAACAAGGTAAAGCCCTACATTAAATGTAATGGGAATTTCGTTTTCAAATGAAAGATAGTAAGAGGTGAAGCGGGCCTGGGCGTAATCGGCAAAAAGGGCGGATGCGAGAAACTGATCGTAAAACAAATAAGCGTTTTCATCACCGTCTAAGCCTAATTCAATGAAGTTGCCGGTTTCAGTTCCATCGTTTTCAATTGTTTCTGGATTTTCCCAGTCTCCAAGGCGTTTGATCAATTTAACCGCTTGAACTCCACCACTTGTCTGCTGATAACTTACAAAAGCGTTATCATCGGCACCGTACCTAAGCGAGGTGGCAACACCCGCATAATCATCATCATCAAGAGTGAGTACTCCCCAGCCAACACCGATTTTCTCGGCAATTTTGAGTGAAGCTGTCGAACCATCCGTATATTTTTGATAACTAATACCGGGAGCATCGGAATCATTATAGGCAAGCGAGGGGTAACGCCCCACATCTCCGCTTGAATCGATGGTTTCGGCCGACCATGAACTGCCGTTAAATGTGGCATATTTTAAATCGCGGCTGTTTGCATCATAGTAGGCCACACCCAGGGTTCCTGATGAATTTTTGGCAATGGATAATTTATGGTAGGCTGCCGGGACGATCACGGGAATGTCGATTCTTATGTTGGAATCGATTGTTTTTTTTGACCAGCTTTCCCCTTGTTTTACAATATGAAGCAAATCCTGGTTGGTGACATCTAGATAAACGATGTTTGGGTTGTCCGAATTATCATAAATGATGGCGCAATTGGAACCGATCATGGTTGAGGAATTATCCACTGTTTCTGTTGTCCAACTAGTTCCATTAAATGTGGTGAATTTAAGATCGCCAGCCGTTTGAGCAAAATAACAAATGCCCGGCTGTCCGGAAGAGTTTAAGGCGATATCGATGCCATAGCTTCCGACATAAGTATCGCTATCAATGGCATAGGTATCAAATTCATGGGCCTTTGCGGGTAATGAAACTACCAAAAGAAAGAAGAGAGTTAAATTTATTTTGTAAAGCCGCATGTCCATTCTTGAAGCAAGGGGCACGCCAAATCCTTAAAAATAAAACAAAATAAATTCAATAGTTTAGCCATTCAATTTCTATTTAGTTACGTTATATACATATGCTGATTGAACATAGGCATATTTTATTCGGAGTTTTTTTGCAGTTTATAGTGCCACAGTTGAATCCATGCAGGAAAAGCAATCATCACCACCGCAAAGAGCATGATAATACCGACAATAGCCAAGGTTCCCAGGGAACGAATGTAAGGCGTGCTTGCAATGGCAAACCCCCCAAAGCCGATCAGGGAAGTAAATGTGGCAAAAAAGATGGAAGGATAAATATCCTCGGATACTTTTTTAAGAGAGGTTTTTTGCTCGAGAAAGCGGTGGTAGTAGTGAATGAAGGCATCAATGCCCACTCCAAAGATGATGGGGATGGTGCACACATTGATGATGTTTAAATTTATGCCCACAAGGGCCATGACGCCGGTAAGCATGGGAATGGTGGCTACTATGGGAATGAAAATAACAGCCACTTTGTGCATGGAACGAAAATCAAAATAAAGAATAGCCAAAAAGAACAGGAGCATTCGGAGCATGATCCCGGGACCCTCTTTTTCAATCAGGCGAAGAATATCAGCTAAAATAAAACTTTCACTGGAGGCTGAAACTGTCTTCCCTTGGGGAAGTTTAATGTTTTTAAACAGACGGGTGAATAGTTCAACATCGGATTTGTTCCCCATGTTTATTTTGTCAGGGAGCAGATAAATGGCTGAGTAGACATCCCCCTCTTTTTTGAGGGGGAGGAATATTTTTTTGATCGTGGGTGGCAAGTCGTCCCTTGTGATGTTTTGAATCAGGCCGATTTTTTTAAAATCATCAATAATATTTTGAACGGAACCCGATAAGGGAGCCTTGGAGTCTTTGAGATGCTCCAGAATGGAATAGATGACTTTTCTTTTTTCTTCCTGATTTTTTGGAATGAATGTTCCCAGGCTTAAAGTATTTTTAAGGATATTTTTTCTGGGGGATTTTTCTATGAGAGTGTCTAATACTGCAGTTGTCTCCATTTCTTGCCCAATGGAATTTACAAGGATCACAGGGGGTTTGAGTGATTGCCCCACAATTTTTTTGACAATTTTTTCAAGCTTGTAACTTGTGATTTCATGATTTTCAATGCCGTTGCTTTGATATTCAACCTTAAGTTTGTAAGGTAGAACCAAAAGAGAAAAAGCAAGAAACCCCAGGGATACAAGAAGTATGGGGCGTGGTTTTTTCAGAAAAGGGAGTAAAAAACGGAAGTGGGTGATGCTTTCAGGAAATCTGAATGGAATCTTTCCGTGCTTGAAAAGATGGTAATCTTCCATCAGCATAAATAGGCACGGCAAGCCCAGGATAACGGCCAGATAGGTTGCTGTAATTCCCACGGCACCAATCAGGCCAAATTCTGAAAAGCCCTTGAACTGGCAACCTACAAGGGCCAGGAAGGACATAAGTGTTGTCAAAAAGGATCCCAGTGTGGCTCTCCCAGTTTTTGAAAAAGCCAAAATCATGGCTTCGGTGATGGGATGATGTTTTCGTTCGATCAAATATCGATCCAAAAGATAAATGCCGTAATCGCTTCCAAGCCCCAAAATAATAAAACCGGTGAATCCGGAAATGAGATTCAAGTGGCCTATTCCAAAATAGGTTATCGCTCCCGACCATAAAAGAGCCATGGCCAGTGGTATGGCAATGATAAGAGAGACAATGATGTTCTGGTAGTAGAGTGCCGTGACAATACCCAAAAGGAAGAATAATATAATGAGGACCCACAGAATTTGTTTTTTTAGGTGCTGGTTTTGATCGAGGAGGGTTTTATAGGTGCCTGTGAAATCGTAGGTGATGCTATGCCCAAACTGGTTTTGGTTGACCGCATCCAGGATTTGTTTGACTTCACCGATTAGTTTTTGCGTGGCATCCAGATCAAGGAAAGAGGTCGTTGATTTAATCCACACCACGTACATATTGTTTTCTGCGCCATAAAAATAGCCGCGATCACGGGGGGTCGACTCGCCGGATGCGTTTGAAGTGAGCGTGCGTGTTCCCCATAAATTGGAAAACGTGTTTTCATATTTTTTTTCAATGTCTGAAAAATCAAGTTTGGCTGAATCTTCAGGGTCAACCAGGTCGAGCATGTTTGAAAAGAATACGGACCCGCCTTTTTTTGCATTGGCATTTGAAACTTGGATGCGTCGGTCAATTTCTTTTAAATCATCCGGACTGATGTAGAGCCCGAGACGTTTTTGGAAATAGTCGCTGGGCAGTTTGGAAATAACGTAGTTAATGGTGGGGATCTTTTCCAGTTTGGGAGAGACTTCGTCTATGAAATGCTCTGTTTGAAGGGCGTTGGGGCCCCCAAGTACAACATATAAATGGCTAATGCCCCCATAGTACTCATCCACCTTGGTTAAGTTGACGACACTTTCAAAACTGTCCGGCAAAAGGGCCTTAAAATCGCTGCGGATTCCCAATTGGAGGGTGTAATACCCCCCGATAAGACTCATAAAAACAAGTAGGGTCAGCATGAAGCGCGGAAAGCGGGTCAGGAACCGGATCAAATTTTTCATGGTCTTGCTGTACATGGTCCTAAGAGAATGTTACTTACTTTTCTTTCATGAGTTTTAATAGCAAAAAAGGAATGGGCACACTTTTTCGTGTGGTGGGTTTTGTTGTTGGACTTGCCCTGTTTTATTTTTCCATTTCACAATTCGGTGGATTTCGTGCTGTCGCCTCTTATTTCAGACTGGTCGGGTGGGGCTATTTGGCCGTTATCTTCAATTCATTTATTGGCGTGATGCTTTTTGCCAGGGCGTGGTATCTCTACCTTGAAGACCATCATCATCTCTTGTCCTATCCGGCCCTTTTAAAGCTCCGTATTTGTGGTGAGGCGGTTAATTTCATGACTCCGCTTGGTTTTGCGGCGGGGGACCCCGTTCGTCTTCTTCTTTTAAGGAAATATCTGGGGCACTCAAGTCATCTTCGTTCGGTGGTTATTGATCGCATCATGCACTTGTTGGCGGCTTATCTTTTTTGTTTGACAGGATCCTTATTGCTTTTTTTTCAGCCTGTTATTTTTCCTCGGTGGCTTACCCTTACGATGCTTGCATTGTATGGTTTCCTGTTTGGTTCGATCGGTTTTTTGGTGGTGGAACTGCTTCAGGGAAAGGGCTTAAGTTTTGTTGAATATGTGATTTCCTGGCTGACTCCACTTAAAAAATTTCCAAAAGTGATTGAATTTGTCAATGAGCTGCGTAGTGATCTTTCATTTTATGCCGATAAACCCAAAGGGCCTTTTGTCCTTTCTTTTTTTCTTCATTTTGCAGGCCGTCTTTTGGGCGGAGTTGAAATTGCGCTCATTCTTTATTTCATTCAGGGGGACCCCAAGTGGGATTTTGCTTTTATGTTGGCGGCTGTGACTTCTTTGGTGGCGGTTCTGTTTGGTTTTATCCCTGGAGCTTTGGGGGTTTTAGAAACCGTGTATGCTCAGTTTTTTATGGCAAACGGTCTTTCTCCTGAAATGGGAATTACCGTTCAGCTTATTCGCCGGCTCAGGATTATGTTCTGGATCGGTGTGGGTGTTTTTGTGGTTGATTATCACGATATCATCAGCCACTTTAGAAAGAAAAAAACTTAAGGTCCCTTATGAAGTTGATTGATCGCATTCTTTATTCCCCTTTTCTTGTGCAGTTGGTGGTTACCCGCCGATGCAATCTTTCGTGCGGTTATTGCTCGGAATATGACAAAACCTCCGACCCTGTTTCTTTTGATATTCTTAAAGAACGAATGCGCCTTTTAAAGGATATGGGGACCTTGTTCATGGAATTTACAGGAGGGGAACCCATGATGCATCCCCGTATCATGGATCTTGTCAAAGAATCCCGCAAACTGGGTTTTTGGCGGACCATGCTTATTAGTAATGCCTATTACTTTACCCAGGAAAAGGTGGAAGCCTTGAATGAAGCCGGATTGCAAGACCTTCAAATTAGCATCGATGGGGTCAAGCCAAACCAAACCACCATTAAAGTACTAGACCCTCTGCGCCAAAGGCTTAAAACGGTTTCGCGCTATGCTAAATTCAGGGTGTTGCTTAATTCAGTGATAGGAAGTACCTCTTCTGCTGAAGTGCTTGAGGTGATTGATTTTGCCAAGGATCATGGTTTTGTCCCGCGTGTTCAGTTCATGCATGACGAGCATGGACAAATTTCATTGTCGCCGGAACAATTAAAACTTGTCGATGAAGTACGCAAACGTCTTGGAAGAAGGTTCATGGAAGGGGGCGATTATCGGATGGGGCTTATCCAAAAAGGGGAAGCTCCCTTTAAATGTCGTGCTGGGAGTCGTTATTTGTATGTCGATGAATTTGGTTTTGTGCGCTGGTGTTCTCAAACGCGCGAGGTTTTTGGGAAAAAATTGGAAGACTATACGTTTGCCGATCTTAAAAAACAGTTTTACCTGCCTAAAACATGCAGCCCTCATTGCACTGTTGGGTGTGTTCGTAAAAACAGCCGTTTTGATGAATGGAGACGGCAAAATGTGTAGGGGCGTGGTTTCCACGCCCTGTTTAAGCCAACGACAGTTTCAATCGATTTGTCTTTGTGATCACTCGTTCTTTCAAAAATTTTTCCATCCGCAAATTGATCAGCTCAGGTTGTTCCACAATGGCCACGTGACTCCCTTTTTTCACAATGAGCAACTCCGATTGTGGAATGAGGTGGTGCATTTTTTTGGCAACCCAGAGAGGGGTGAATTTGTCTTCATCGGCTCCAAAAATGAGGGTGGGGATACGGATGTTTTTCAGGTTTTCTTCGGAATTATATTGCTGCCAGTCTCGTAAAAGCTTGGATAAAAAAACAGGATCCACCTTGGTGAAGTGATCCATGTATTGATCCACAATTTTTTTATCGACCATGTAGGGTTTGATTATTTTAAGCCATCCGCCCACCTGGAAACTGAATGGTGAACGGGCCATCAGCAGCCCCATCGTTTTTGAAAGTTTTGGAAAAAGATGATTGAAAATATAGATACCTTCAAAAACATACTTTGATAAGGGTGAATCAAAAAAAGTGTCCATGGGTTTGCCAAAAGTGCCAAAGCAGGGGATGAGCGCGGCACAACGGCGAGGGTAGCTTTTGTAGAATTCGTAGACGATTTGTGTTCCCATGCTGTGGCCTACAAAAATGGCCTGTTTTATTTTTAAGGCATCAAGGACGGATTTTAAATCTTTGACCAGGGATGAAATGGTGAAGTTGGTTTTTAATTGGGGAGGACCGGACCGGCCATGGCCGCGATAGTCAAAAGTGACAACCTGAAAGGATTTCTTAAAATAGGCTTCGATATAAGAAAAATAAAAAGTGGAGCATCCAAGACCATTGCAACAGATGATGGGAACACCTTTCCCCACTGAATGATACCAAATTTTTGTGCCATCAAAGCTGGTGGCATATCCTTCTTTTGTGCGGTGAAGTTGAACTAATTTACCGCGATGGCTTTGGGAAAGCTGTTTTGAGCCATGGGAATCTTGTACGGTTAATAAGTTCGATTTCATTGCTTTTTGCGCGATTAGCATGCCTTTTCGACGAAAAGCAATATTAAATCGTTGATTTATTTAGTCCCTACGCTTTTTTTGGCTTTTCAATGAGCCATATTGACTTTTTAAATGGCTGGTATATAAGACGCCCCTTTCTCACTTGCAGATTGCTTAGGGTTTTTACCCACTTAAACATGATTATGAGGGGGCATTTATGAAGATACTCAAACTAAAGTCTCCAGGTAAAATTAATTTACGTCTTGATGTTTTTGATAAGCGGCCCGACGGCTACCATAACATCCGCATGCTTAACAGCGCCGTGAATGTTTATGACGATATCGAAATTCAACTTGTCGAAAGAGGGGTTGAAATTGTCTGTGATAATGACCCTTTGGTTCCTCTGGGAGAAGACAATATTGCTTTCAAGGCCTGCAAGGAAATTATGGCCTACTCCAATAAAAATGTAGGGGTTCGTATCGTTATTAAAAAGAATATCCCTGTTGCTTCAGGAATGGGTGGGGGGTCTAGCAATGCGGCCAGTGTGATTATGGGCTTAAATCAAATGCTTAAAATCAATTTGAGTATTGAAAAGCTTATGAAAATAGGATTTCGTTTTGGGTCGGATATTCCCTTTTTCATGTTTGGTGCGCCTGCCGTGGCTACGGGTATCGGTGAAACTCTGACCAAGGTTAAAAAAATGCCCACCATGCCCATGGTTTTAGTCAATCCCGGCGTGTCTGTTCCCACTAAAAGTGTTTATGAAAAATATCAACGAACCAATTCCCTGACCCCTGTTGAATTACCTAATGAATTTACCACTAAAAAAGCAGTGGTTCGTGTGTTAAACAACGATTTGGAACGTGTGACAACAAAACAGGTGCCCGTTGTTCAGGAAATTAAGGAGATGCTGATGAAATATGGAGCACTTGCTTCGCAGATGACAGGCAGTGGCCCCACCGTCTTTGGTATTTTCCCTGACAAAGAAAAGGCCGAAAAAGCGGCGAAAAAAGTACAGACCCATGGGGATACCAAGTGGCGTGTATTTGTTGCGGAGAATGTATAACGTAGGGGCGCAATTTATTGCGCCTGCAAATTGGACAAATAATGGGCGCAATGAATTGCGCCCCTACAAATTGGGGCGTAGACAAGCGGTAAGTCACCGGATTTTGATTCCGGCATTCCCAGGTTCGAATCCTGGCGCCCCAACAAATTTTGCGCATGCAAAATTTCCTCTATTTTCTATTGTCTATTTTCTCATGCGCAAAATTAGAAAATAGAAAGTGGAAAATGGAAAATAGAGGTTACAGATAAAGAAATTATGTCCTCATACAAAAACATTCGAATATTTTCAGGGAACGCCAATAAACCTTTGGCTGAGGAAATTGCGGCCTATCTGGGGTTTCCTTTAAGCAAGGCGACTGTCAAACGTTTTAGCGATGGCGAGGTCTGGGTTGAAGTGCACGAAAATGTTCGCATGATGGATGCTTATATCATCCAACCCACATGTAACCCAGCTAATGAGCATTTGATGGAATTGCTGATCATGATCGACGCCTTAAAAAGGGCTTCCGCATCCACGATTACAGCCGTTCTTCCTTATTACGGATATGCCCGGCAAGATCGTAAAGTTCAGCCGCGTACGCCCATTAGCTCCAAGCTGGTGGCTGATCTTCTGACTGCCGCTGGAGCTAGCCGTGTGGTATCCGTTGATTTGCATGCAGGGCAGATTCAAGGATTTTTTGATATTCCTTTTGATCATCTTTATGCCCTTACTGTTTGTCTTGATTATTTTAAGAAGAACCCATTGGATAATCTGGTGGTGGTTTCCCCCGATGTGGGTGGGGCCGAGCGTGCCAGGGCCTATGCCAAAAGACTGGGCGGTTCGTTGGCTTTAATTGACAAACGACGACCAGCGCCCAATGTGTCGGAAGTGATGCATATCATTGGGGATGTTGAAGGTAAAAATGCCGTGATTGTGGATGATATTGTTGACACGGCCGGAACTTTGTGTCAGGCAGCCAAAGCTTTAAAAGAAAAAGGGGCCAAGAAGGTTTATGCTTTTTGTACCCATCCTGTTTTGTCGGGGCCTGCTCTTGAACGTATTGCAAATTCAAGCCTGGAAAAATTGGTGACCACCAATACCATTCCTTTAAGCGACCAAGGAAAGCAAAACAGCAAGATTTTACAGATTTCAGTGGCTCCTCTTTTGGGGGAGGCCATTTCAAGAATAGCCAATGGCGATTCTGTTTCGAATCTTTTTGTGTGATGACAGAAACTTATTGTAGGAGAAATTATATGCAACAATTTGAATTACAAGCCCAAGTTAGGAAAGCCGGCAAGGGAGGCTCTCATGCCTTAAGACGTGAAGGGAAAATTCCCGCTGTTTTTTATGGCAAAGGACAGGAAAACCTGGATTTGTCAGTTAACCCTCGTGAACTTGAACGCGCCATTTCTTCTGAGATGGGGATGAACACCATTATCAAGTTAAAGGTTGCCGAAAAGGGGGAATATCCTGTGTTGTTGCGTGATTATCAGGCTCATTTAATCAAACGCCATTTTACCCATGCAGACTTTCAATATTTAGATCTTTCCAAGAAAATCCATTTGTCTGTTCGTATTCACCTGACAGGTCGCGCTGCGGGGGTTAAAGAAGGTGGTATTTTGGAACAAGTCACCCGCGAACTTCATGTTTCATGCTTGCCCACAAGCATTCCCAAGGAAATCAGTGTTGATATCAGCGATCTTAAGGTGAATCAAAATTTACACTTAAGTGATATCAAACTTCCGGCAGGTGTCGAGTCCGATGAAAAAACCGATGTCACCATTGCGGCTGTGATTATGCCCAAGGAAGAAGAGATTCCCGCGGGTCCCCAAGTTATGGCTGAACCTGAAGTGCTTACAGCCAAAAAAGTGGAAGGTGCTGAAGGCGAAGCCGGCAAGGAAGGAGCCGCTGGTAAAGAAGGCGCCAAGGCCGGTGGGGAAGCTAAAAAGGCCGGTGGTGAAACCAAGAAGGAAGAAAAAAAGGCTTCTGAGAAAAAATAGTTACATGGCTTTAGGTCGCTCTTGTTTTATGCTCAACAAAAAATGGGACATGGTGTCCGCCAGAGGCGGATCAGCCTTTGGCTGAAGCCTAAATCGAACCATGGGTTATTAGTTGAAGCTAATTGTTGGTCTTGGAAACCCTGGACCCCAGTACGAAGATACCCGGCACAATATTGGTTTTAATATTGTTGAAGCTTTGGCTGCAAAGTGGAAAGTGTCTTTTAAAAAATCGCGGTTTCAAGCCTTGATTGCCAAATCAAAGTACGAGGGCCAGGATGTCTTGCTAGTAAAGCCACTCACCTTTATGAATTTAAGTGGCCAGGCCCTGGGGCCCCTAGTTCGTTATTTTAAAATTGATTTTGAAGATGTTCTGGTTGTGCATGACGAACTTGATTTTTCTTTGGGGAGAATCAAATTCCAAAAAGGAGGTTCCTCAGGAGGGCATAATGGTCTTAGTTCCATTATTGACCATGCGGGGACAGAAAATTTTAAGCGTTTAAGAGTGGGCATTGGAAGACCCAAGGGAAGTAAAGAAGTCGTCGATTTTGTTTTAACGACTTTTCAAAAAGAAGAACAACCCACTGTCTATGAGATTGTTTCATTAGCCTGTCATGGGCTAGAGGCAAGTGTGGTTCGTGACTTTAACTGGGTCATGAACCATTATAATTCGGTTTCGTCTCAAAAATCTGAGGCGAAAACAGAAAATTAAAACCTTACTCTTAAGAAATAAGTCTTAAGGGTTAATCCTTTCTCTTTTTAGAAAAGGAATATCCATAAGGAGTCAAAAATGAACGAATATGAAACCATTTATATCGTCAAACCCGATCTTTCCCCTGATGGTTTGACCAAGGTCAAAGACAAAATGACCCGTATCTTTGGGGAACACAAGGCCAGCCTGCTTGTTGAAAAAGACTGGGGAAAAAGAAAACTAGCCTATCGTCTTGGCAAACACAATTTTGGCCAATATTTCTATTTTAACTATCAAGCTCCAGGCAGCATTGTAACCGATCTTGAGCGTATGCTTAAGTTTGAAGAAGATGTCATGCGGTTTTTAACTGTAAAGTTGGATGAAAATATTCATCTTAAAACCGAGAGCAAACTTAAAAAAGTGACTCAGGCTGAAGATTTTAAAATTGTTGTCGATGATGCCAGGCCCGTAAGACATTATAGAGACGACAATCGTGATAACGATGATGCAAGAGGAGGGAACAATGCCTAGAAAATTCAACAAAAAACCTGAAAAAAAAGAAAAAAGAAAAATAAGTACACGCAAAAAAACATGCCGTTTCTGTACCGATAAAGAACTTATCATCGACTACAAATTGGCCAGACAATTGGGATATTTTCTTGCAGAACGTGGCAAAATTGTTCCGCGCCGCACAACGGGTAATTGTGTGTTTCATCAGCTTCGCATTGTTGAGGCCATTAGCCGGGCCCGTGTTTTGGCATTGCTTCCTTACACTGTAACGCATGCGAACTTGTAATTTTTCTCCCTCTTTCTTGCCTCCCTCCTTTTTAGAGGAGGGGGGAAGAGGGTGACAAGATGATCCAGCCCAAAAACATTGTTCCCGTACTTTTCTCGTTGGCTCTCTACTTTAGCGGGGTTTTGGTTTTTTTTACACCCATTCCCCTTGTTTTTCTTCTTTTAAAAAATCAAAAAAAAATATTCTGGGTATCCCAGGGTCTTATTTTGTTGGGATTGATGATTCTCTATTTTTTTGGTGTCCCATGGCTTCAAACCATCTATGCCGCCAACCCATGGATGGGATGGCTTGTGATTGTCCCGGGAATTGAATTGTCAGGATTTGTCAGCCAAAATAGTATCGCTGTTTATGGACTGTTTTATTATCTTTTTTGGGTGGCGTGCGCTGTTGTTTTAAGCCGGGCCTATCTTTTAAAAGATGGATGGTTCCGTATTTTTTATAAGGGAATTTTGGGTTCAGCACTGGCGGCCATTCTTATTTTTTGTGCTTTGGGTTATGTAAACAAGGTTGACCCGATCCATTTTTTACAAAGCTTTTTTCAGACAGTTATACGCGACTTTGTTGCCACGCAAGAGGCGGGGCCACTTTCTCTGGAACAAAAAACATGGCTGAAACAATATGAAGGAGATTTAATTAACCTGTTTGTTTTGCTAACTCCCTCCTTCTTATTCTCATCAATATTATTTTTGTATATTCTTAATTTTACTTTTGCCAAACGCTTTCTTTTTTCAATAAAGCCGGAAGTTCTTTTGGCCAGGGGCAACACCTGGCAAGCTCCATTTTTGTGGGTATGGGGTGTTATTTTTTTTCTTGCCCTCTTTTTGATCCATATTTTTTATCTTTCAAATCCGATTCTTAAAGCCATCAGTTTAAATGGGCTTCTCATTACCGCAGTTGTTTATTTTTGGCAGGGGATAGCCATTGTATCCTATTTTTTCCAGACTAAAGCGTTGGGATCCTTTATGCGCCTTATGGGATATGTTTTGTTTTTTATATTTTTTGAAGTGCTGGGTCCTGGCCTTATTCTCTTTGGTTTTGCGGATGCCTGGCTCAATATCCGGAAACGTATCGTGCCTTTTTCTCCAAAGTCTTAAAATTAATTCAAAATGATGGGTACTTTTTAATGGTTGCATTGTTGGTTATTTTTGGTAAAAGAACACCCTTTTGCGGGGACAAAAGGCCCCCTCTCAACTTTTGTTTAAGTGCTTGATTTTAAAAAGGAGTTATTATGCAAGTCGTTTTAAGAGAAACCATCAATGGTCTGGGTTTTGTTGGTGACATTATTAATGTGAAACCCGGATATTATCGAAATTATCTGGCCCCTCGTTCCATTGCTTTCTTGGCCAACCCGGGAAGTATTCGTGAGCTTGAACATCAAAAACGCGTCATCGAGGTAAAAAAGGGCAAGGAAAAGGAATTGGCTTTAAAGTTCAAGGAAAAGTTAGAGGCAGATCAAATTTCTATTGTCCACAATGCAGGTAGTGGTGATAAACTTTTTGGATCCATCAATACTCAGGAAATAGTGGCTCATCTCAAAGAAAAGGGTTTTGTGGTTGATCGCCGGTTGATGGCCTTGGAGGCCCCCATTAAAACTTTGGGAGTTCATATCGTGAATGTGAAATTGCATCCTGAGGTTGTTGCCAATGTAAAAGTAGAAGTGGTCAAAAAAGAGGAAGAAACAAAGGAGAAACATTGAACGAAAAAGCCCCCAAACTTCCGCCTCAAAATCTCGAGGCTGAGTCAGCCTTGCTGGGGGCCATTTTAATCGACAACGATTCCATCAATCGTGTGATGGATGTTGTGACTCCCACCGATTTTTATCGTGAAGCCCATCGCCGTATCTATGAAGCGATGATGGCCTTGTCTGAAAAAAACGAACCCACGGACATTCTTACCGTAAGCAATCTTTTACAGGCCGAAGGAGCTTTGGAACTGGCAGGGGGGGCTTCCTACCTTGCCTCAATGGCCGATAATATTCCTTCTTCAGCCAATATTGTTTCGTATGCCCGCATTGTTCGTGAAAAAGCCCTTTTAAGAAAACTCATTGAAGCCGCCTCACAAATTGCCACATCCGGTTACGAAAATTCTGACGAGCCTGACAAGGTTTTGGATAATGCTGAAAAACTGATTTTTGAAATTTCCCAAAACCACATGCGTAATGCTTTTTCGCATGTCAAAGACATTGTTAAAGACAGTTTCAAACGCATCGAATTCTTGTTTGAAAATCAGAAATCCATTACCGGCTTGGCCACGGGGTTGAATGAATTTGACAATATGACCAGCGGTTTGCAACCGGGAGACCTTATCATTATTGCCGCCCGGCCCTCGATGGGGAAAACTTCGCTTGCCTTGAATATGGCTGAAAACGTGGCTATCCACGAAAAAGGGGTTGTGGCTCTTTTTTCTTTGGAAATGGGTAAGGAACAATTGGTGACGCGCATGCTGTGTTCCCAGGCTCGAATTGATTCATCGCGTCTGCGTTGCGGCCAGTTGGAAGAACGCGACTGGCCCATGCTGACCAAGGCGGCCGGGCATTTGTCGGAAGCCAATTTGTATATTGATGACCAGGCTTCCCCTACAGTGCTTGAAATGCGTGCCAAGGCTCGCCGTCTTAAAAAAGAAAGAGGACTCAATCTGGTTATTGTTGATTATCTTCAGCTGGTTCGCGGAAGTTACTTTTCGGGAAGTCGCGAACAGGAAATATCCGAAATTTCACGCGGACTGAAAGCGCTGGCCAAAGAGTTAAGAGTGCCTGTCATTGCCCTTTCACAATTAAACCGCGCCGTTGAGTCACGCACCAACCGTCGCCCGCAGCTTTCTGATCTCCGTGAATCAGGAGCTATTGAGCAAGATGCCGATGTCATCGCCTTTATTTATCGTGATGAGGTTTATGATCCCAATACGGCCGACAAGGGGATTGCTGAAATCATTATTGGCAAACAGCGTAACGGCCCTACGGGGGTATGTCGTGCCGCTTTCCTCAATAGCTATACCAAATTTGAAAACCTGGCCTTTGAACCCCAAGGGTCCTATGTCCCTCCTGCCGATGAGGCCGCATTTTGATTGGCTGGTCACCGAGCGGAGTCGAGGTGGCCTCCCTTCGACCCCTCGATTCCGCTCGGGGACCAGAGTTTAGGAAAGTACAAGAAGTGTTTTTTTTATGAAATACATTCGTTCCGATAAACGCAACCCCAACCAACTACGCCCTATTAAAATGGTTCCCCATTATACGCGGTATGCCGAAGGATCTGTTTTGATCAAACAGGGCCATACGGTTGTTTTGTGCAATGCCAGTGTGGAAGAAGATGTGCCTCGCCATGTGAAGGGAAGTGGAAAAGGATGGGTCACAGCCGAATATGCCATGTTGCCACGGGCCACCCATACACGTTCTTCACGCGAGTCGGTAAAGGGCAAAGTGCAGGGACGTACACAGGAAATATCACGGCTGGTGGGAAGGGCTTTGCGTTCCGTATGCGACATGAGCCTTTTGGGGGAAAGACAAATTACAGTCGATTGTGATGTGTTGCAGGCAGACGGTGGCACGCGTTGCGCTTCGATTACCGGAGGCTATGTGGCTCTGGCCATGGCCTGTACCAAATTGGTAAAACAGGGCGCGATCCCATCCTCACCTCTTACGGGAATGGTGGCAGCGGTAAGTACGGGTATTGTGAGCGGGGTTTCGTGCCTTGATTTGAATTATGAAGAAGATTCCGCGGCTGAAGTGGATATGAATTTTGTGGTCACCGATGCCGGCTTGTTTGTCGAAGTGCAGGGAACTGCCGAACACAACCCCTTTTCATTTACCAATTTGCAAATCATGAAGAATTTGGCCATGAAGGGAATCAGGCAGATCATTATTGAACAGAAAAAAATATTGAAAAAACCATGATCCTCACCCTCGCCACCCGCAATGCCGGGAAAATAAGAGAGATTAAAGAACTTCTTAAGGATCTGCCTTTTGAAATTAAAAGTACGATCGACTTTAAGCAAATAGGTTCCATTTCCGAGACAGGTTCCACTTTTCAAGAAAATGCTCTGATTAAAGCCCGCACCGTTCATAAAATTGTTGGAGGATATGTGCTTGCCGATGATAGCGGATTGGAATGCAATGATTTAAACGGGTCGCCAGGGGTTGGCTCGGCTTATTTTGCAGGTCCCCATGCCACCGATGACGAAAATAATCAGAAATTGATTCAAGAAATGAAGCAAGTCCATGACCCTTCGCGACTGGCCCGTTATGTGTGCGTCTTGGCATTGATCGACCCCCAAGGAAAAGAGACTTTAGTCGAAGAAACCTGCGAGGGTCTTATTAGTTTTGTGGCCAAGGGAGAAGGCGGTTTTGGTTATGATCCTTATTTTTTTCTTCCTGATTATGGGATGACGATGGCCCAATTGCCTTTGGATGAAAAGAACAGGATTTCCCATCGGGGGAAGGCATTGATGCGGTTGAAAAAATATGTAGGGGCGTGATTTATCACGCCCGCAGTTTGGGCGCAATGAATTGCGCCCCTACCCCTACGGGAAGAGGCATGAAATCCATTCTGATTCATCAATATGGTGGAACTGAGGTTTTAAAATTAGAAGAAATCCCTATTCCTTCCTTCAAAAAAAATGAAATTCTTCTTCAAGTCAAAGCGGCCGGTGTGAATCCCGTTGATCTAAAAATTAGAAAAGGTTTTTTAAAAGACCGTTTGCCCAATGTGTTCCCCATCACCCTTGGTTGGGATGCTTCAGGAGTTGTTGAGGCTGTAGGATCCGAAGTGAAGGGTTTTAAGCCGGGTGATGAAGTGATGGCCTATACGCGCAAGGAAGTTATTCATGATGGAACCTATGCTGAATATATTGTGGTCACATCAGAGCATCTTGCCTTCAAACCCAAGAAATCAAGTTTTCAGGAAGCGGCTGTGCTGCCTTTGGCAGGACTTACGGCCTACCAAGTGTTGTTTGAAAGTCTAAAAATTAAAAGTGGCGAAAAAATTCTCATTCATGCAGGTGCTGGGGGCGTTGGAGGGTATGCAATCCAGATGGCCAAACTTTTTGGGGCGTATGTGCTGACGACATCGAGTGCTTCCAATTTTGATTATGTGAAGGGGCTGGGAGCTGATGAAGTGATTGATTATCGCGCCAACGATTTTGTGAAGCAGATTTTAGAAAAAAATGCAGAAGGGCTGGATGCCGTTTTTGATACGGTAGGGGGTGATGTGCAAAAACGGAGTGTGGATGTGCTTAAAAAAGGGGGCCGACTCACCTCCATTCTTGCCTTGGATGAAACTTTTTTTAAAGGAAAACCCATTCAAATTGGTTATGTTTTTGTCCGGCCCGATGCAGAACAATTAGCCCTTCTTGGGAAATGGGTTGAAAAAGGAAATCTGAAAATCACTGTGTCCCATGTTTTTCCTCTTCGGGAAGTGGCAATGGCTCACCAAATCCAAGAATCCGGACATGGGTATGGGAAACTTGCACTTCTGATTTCGCCATGAAGTCTGAACTTATCAAACAAAAAGCCCATGAGATTGGATTTGATTTGGTGGGGATTACACAAGCCGAAACGCATCCCCATTTTTCATTTTTCAAAAATTGGATGGACCACAAGCTTTATGGAACAATGGATTGGCTTGTGCGCGGTGCTGAAAGAAGAAGTGATCCCCAAAAAATACTTCCTGGCGCCAAGTCGTTTATTTGTGTTGGCTTGAATTATTATCACGGTTGGCCTCTTTCAATTGAGAACGTGGAAGCGGGCAAGGGGTGGGTCTCTAATTATGCCTGGGGGGATGATTATCACGACGTGATGTTGGCAAAATTAAAAAATCTGGAAGCTTTCATTTTGAATCATCATCCTGAAGCAAAATTAAAATCATATGTGGATACGGGGCCCATTTTGGAGCGAAGTTATGCCGAAAGCGCCGGGCTTGGTTGGGTGGGTAAAAACACCCTTTTGATCAATCAAAAAAACGGTTCCTTCTTTTTTCTTGGAGAAATGCTCACTGATCTTGAGCTGGAATATGATGAGCCTGCTGCCGATCATTGCGGCAAATGCACGCGTTGCCTGGATGCCTGCCCCACGAATGCCTTGAAAGCCTATGAGTTAGACGCGAACAAATGCATTTCTTATCTGACCATTGAACATCGCGGAGAGATTGACCCAAAATTGCAAAGTAAAATGGGGCATCATATTTACGGGTGTGATATCTGCCAGGATGTTTGTCCGTGGAATAGACAAATTCCCGTTTCCCGTGAGGAATCTTTTAAACCTCGTCCAGAAAATTTTCATCCCTCCCTTTCATCGCTTAAAAATTTGAGCCAAGAAGAATTTTCCCATCGTTTTAAAAACAGCCCCATCAAAAGAACCAAGTGGGAGGGGCTTTTAAGAAATATTCAAATCAATAAGAATACGGAAGCGGGGAGAAAAACGGGCCCAAATCCCCCTTAATCCCCCTTTTTTAAAGGGGGAAATAAGGCTAAGGATCATTTTTTTCTCCGTATAGTCCCCTTTAAAAAAGGGGGGGAAGGGGGATTTGGGCCCGTTTCCGATCCCATATTATTTTTTCTTTTGATCTATTTTTAAGATAATGCATTCTGAATTTTTTGATACGATTCATCAAAATTCTTTTTGGTCACATTAATGGGATGTCCATAAATCACTCGAATGGTTGAAAAGGGCAGGGGGATGCGTTTGCCATCCCAGCTTTTTTTGAAGAAATAAGTTTTGGAAGTGACAAATTGCACGGGAACAATGGGCACCCCTGATTGGATGGCCATATGGAGGGCTCCTTTTTTTAAAACTTTGGGCGGGCCATAGGGGCCATCGGTTGCCATAACCGTGGAATACCCCTTTTTTAAATAGTCCACGATCTCGTCGGCGGCTTCTTTTCCATCATTTCCAGTAGATCCCAGGCATAATTTATGAATTCTCTGAAGTTTAAGTAATACATGGATGGGTTTCATGTACCAAGCAGGATGATTGATCCATACATGCCGTTGATGCCTTAAAAAAGTGATGCAATAGGGAATGAGAGCATCATGCCAAATGCAGTAGATGTAATTGTTATTGTTTGGAGGAACGTTTTTAAATTGAAAGCGGCAAGTCCCGTGCAGAAGACAAAATCCGATGAAGCATAAAAATCCCAACCCATACCCATAAATCCAGAAAAAAGGTTTGAGCCAATAGGGGATTGTATCCACGCGATACTTCATTTGTTTGGTAGGACAATTCTGGGATTGTCCTTAAAAGCACAAAAGCCCGAGTTACAAATTTGCATTTGCAATCGGGCTTTTGTGTCCTGTTATCGCTTAGTAAGCATGAATGTCTCTTTAGAGTTTTAAAACTTTTGCTTAGGGCGGTGATTTTTTCAAACCCCCATTCCTTCGTGCTGTTGGTTTCTTCGGGTCACTTAAAGTCGCCTTTAAGATGAGCCCGACCGCCCCAGTTTCAAGGAGTTGTGCCTTAAGCAAGAATCGGCAGCTTTTGACTTAATGGAGTGCTAAGTCTTTTTGTTGCCCGTCCTCTTGTGAGATTTCCATTGGGTCTCTATGGTTTTCTCCTCTCACCCTTACAACCTGCTTCCAGGCTTTCCTCTCTTTTGTTCTTGCTAATCAAGCTTCTTGACGAATCTTGATGAAGCGGAACTTTAGAGTTTTTCGGGTGGGAGAATAAGAAGTTTTCTTTCGAATTCTTCCTCCATTCGGGCCTTTTTTCTCATGGGTTGCTCTTGCGTTCAAGAGAGGGCCAATCTTGGGTCCGGTCCCTTTGCCAAGAGTTTTTTTTACAAAAAACCCTGGGGCAAATTTAAAGATTGTAACTTCCCTTTAACTTGCGTCCACAAAAGTAAACTTTAGAGGGCTTGCTAAACGATAATGAGATTTTAAAAGAACATTTAATTTCAAAGTTTCCTGCTGACAAAGCTATTTAAACCACAAAGTTTTTAAGACGACAATACACTAAAAATTTGATTTTTTTATCTTACTGAAAAATAAGAAAAATTTTCAAATAAAAATTGTTATCCACAGGTGTGGATAAGTTTGTTCACGTAGAAGCCGCAGGCGGAAGCCCTGTTTTAGGCCCTTAACTCAGAAAGAACTTCAGTTGTGAGTGTTTGTGTGAATAAGCATTTTTAATTACATGTTAAATAAAAGAATAATCAAAAAAATTATCCACAGGGGCCTGATCCATTTCGTAGGTGAACCTTGTCTGCCCGCCTTATAGGGTGTTCGCCCAGTCCAAGGGCGATTACAAGAATCGCCCTTACGGGGCCATGTATTCCCATCAATGAATTCCCAATCAATGAATTCCCAGTTGAATTGCCCAAAGACATTTGCTAGTGAAATCAGTCCATGGCCGCCAAGTTAGTTGATTTAAACGAAGAAACTTCCATCCAAAGTGCTGCCTAATGCCTTTTTCAAACACATATAATATCGCCACCGACTGCATCGACAAACATCAACGAACAAATATTAGTCGCAATAAAACAGCCATGATTCATGTGCTGGAACAGGAAGGGACAATTTCTGCCAAAAAATGGACCTTTGATGATTTTTACAAGGCCACCAATGCCATGGCCTCTTATTTATTGTCCAAGGGGTTAAAGCCCAAAGAACGTGTTGTGCTGCGCCTGGATAATTCTCCCGATTTTATTGTGGCTTTTTTGGGAGCCATCAAGATGGGAGCCATCCCCATTCCTACTTCCATCATGCTTAAGCCGGCCGAGCTTGATTTCATTTTTAAAGACAGTCAGGCCAGCGGGTTGATTACCACAAAAGATGTCTGGTCCCATGATGTGGGGCCCGTTGTTTTCATGGATGAGATACGTTTTTCATCTTTTGCCCCTTTCCTTGTTTTGCCCACCTTGATGGAGGATCCGGCTTATTGGCTTTATACCAGTGGAACCGAAGGTCAGCCCAAGGGTGTTATTCATGCCCATCGAAGCATTCTGGCCCATGATGAACGTGTGCTTCGGTGGCAGAGTTTTCAGGAAAACGATGTTGTTTTTAATACGAGTGCCCTTAACTGGAGTTATGCACTGACAGGGGGATTACTTGATATCTGGCGTTTTGGGGGGACCAGCCTTGTCTACAATGGATCTTGCCGCCCCGATTTATTAAAAAAGATTGTGGATGAATTTGGCGTGAGCATTTTCATGAGTGTGCCCGGTATTTATCGCCGGCTGGCCGACTATCTGGAAAAAGATGATTCTGGTTTCGAGCCTGTGCGCGTGTGTCTGTGTGCCGGTGAAAAACTTCCGGGAGAGGTCAGGGAGAAATTCATTAAGGTTACGGGAACGGATATTTATGAAGGCTTGGGAATGACAGAGCACAGTGTTTATTTGGTGCAGCCTTACGGGGAACGTATTCGTGACGGTTCATGTGGACGCCCTCTTTTTGGAACGCGCATTGCCATTTTGGATGAACAGTTAAATGAACTGGGGCCCGACTGTGAGGGCATTTTGGCCAGTCACAAGTCCTGCATGGGGCTGATGTTGGGATATCATGATGCCGTAGGGGCTGGGGTTTCCCGCCCAGGTTTTATGGGTGACTGGTTTTTAAGCGGGGATGTGGCGCGCTATGATGAAGAAGGAAATTTTTATTTTTTAGGAAGGCGCGATGATCTGATTACGGCCGGGGGATATCGCATTTCGCCTTTGGAGGTGGAAGCCGTTTTGAATACGTGCCCAGATGTTTTGGAATCGGCAGTGGTGGGGGCCACCCTAAAAGAAGGAAAGACAATTGTAAAAGCGTATCTTGTTTTAAAATGTATGGGGCAGGGAAACTGTACTCCTACAGAAAAATGCGTCCAATCCATACTGGATTATGCCGCGCAAAACCTTGCCAAATATAAGGTGCCACGGGATATTGTTTTTGTCTCTGAGCTTCCCAAAACGCATAACGGGAAAATTGTCCGCAAAACACTCACCACGAATAACTAAGCATGCCGGCAAGAATGGTTGTGAAGTAGCGGTACATGGCAAGTCTGGGGGGCTTCATTTTGATTCAGCCAAATTTTTCAATCCCTGTTTTCTGGCGTTGATCAAGATGGACATCGTGCCATGGGGATGTTTGTTTTCGCGCATCAGTTGATGGGCGTGGCCCGTTTCAGAATATTCCAGAACTTTGGAGAGGCAGGCCGAAATCTTGCCTTGAAGCACCAGGTTGTTAAACCCATAGGCTTCATCGTCATTGGCAAAATGCGAGCCTTGGAAACGTTTTTGGCGCATCCAGTGATAACGCAGATCGAGCGTGGCGTTGTAGCCGGTCGTCCCTGCACAAATAACGACCATACCACCGGTGTCGCACACGAAAATACTGGTGGGAACGGTGTCTTCGCCGGGATGTTCAAAGATGATGCGGGGAGAAACTCCTTTGCCGGCAATATCCCAAATGGCTTTGCCAAACGATCTGGCGCCAGCCAACCAGGCATTGTATTTTTCGGTATCCTTCCAGTGGGGAAGTAGGCCCCAGTGATTGAAATTTTTGCGGTTGATGCAACCGATGGCGCCCAATTTTTTGCAGTATTCAATTTTATCTTCGCCCGAAATTACGGCAATGGGCTTGGCTCCAAATGCTTTACAAATCTGGATGGCCATACTTCCCAAACCACCTGCACCCCCCCAGATAAGCACGACATCATCGTTACGCACTTCGTGTTCTTTCCAGCGGGTGAGCATGCGATAGGCGGTGGCGCCCACAAGCATATAGGCAGCCGCTTCTTCCCAACTCATATGTTTGGGTTTGGGCATGCATTGATGGGCCTGAACGCGTGTAAACTGGGCAAAGCCGCCAAAATTACTTTCATATCCCCAAATTTTGAAGGAGGGGATGTACATGGGGTCTTTTCCCGCTTTAATGGCCGGATCATGAATATCCCACATGCCGCAGTGGATAACGACCTCATCCCCCACCCGTACATTTTTCACATTTTTACCTGCTTTATAGACAATGCCACTGCCATCGGAGCCACCGACATGAAAATCTTCTTTTTCACCGGCTTTATTACGGGCGGCAATGACGTTGACAGGAATGCCCATGGCGGCCCATACGTTGTTGTAATTGACTCCCGCTGCCATCACATACACAAGAACTTCATCATCCCCAATGGAGGGGACATCGATCACTTCGGATTGGAAAGCGTTTTTAGGTTCTCCAAAACGACTTGCACGAATGACTTGGGCGTGCATTTTTTGGGGAACTTCTCCCATGGGAGGAATTTCACCTAAATTATATAAATCTTTGGTCATTTTAAAAACTCCTTCTTTAAGATTATTGTTTTTTTAGAAAATGAACAGACCTCCGTGGATCTCTAAAACTTTGAAAAAGTATAAGCGCAAGGTGTGTAAGTCAAGCGTTAAAATTCAAGTACATGCAAAATTAAAGAGAATGAAAGATTTTAGGAATATGAGAACGTTGTAGCAAAAATTAAGGTGTAAGAATTATGGAATTTATCGAGAAAAGAAGCGTGGAATGGATGTGCGATTAAATGTTGAAAATTTGGATAGACCCGTCATGGCCGGGCGGATGTTTCTAGTGGCCGTTTGCCGTGGGGATCGTACGACGGTTGGTCCCCGGTGTTTTGTGGTTTCGGGTTTTGGTTTGAGTGCCGTCGCCCCCTCTGTCACCAAATTTACAGGAATGTTTTGTGCAAGAGGATCTTGGGGCCACGGGCCTTCCAATAAATTGGTTTCTCCTGAATTTGGCGCTATAGCCGGCATGCCAATGAGGGTTGAGGTGTGGAACTGGGTTGTGCGCAGTGTGTCCGATGAGCCGGAACGTGGTGTGTCGATATGTACCGGAGGTGTTCTGGAAGGCAAAGTTTGCGCGGCGAGAAGGGATGTTTCATTCAACAATTCCCGTTTGGTCCCATTCCAGGTCACAAACATTAAAAGAAGTTTTACATAGGTGTCATCAAGTTCAAGGCCATATTCGGCTAATTCGGGACAAATGGCTTCCAAAATGGTGACGGGATCCGAACTTGAGGTCTTTGAAAAAACTTGGGCCATATTCCTGAATTTTTCCTCATCGGTCACCTTTCCCATTTGGCGCAGCAACGGAATAATGGCTTCCATATTGAATGCCCCCTCCGTAGTCTCTGACAAAACGCCATAAAGGCTCATGAGGGTTGCTTGCTGGGTAGTGTCTAATTCACAAACGCGTCCCATATCGTAAATAACCACCTCTGGTTGATTTTCGCTATTATAGCGCACGCCCATATTTCCCGGGTGCAGGTCGTAATGGAAAAGACCTTTCCAGATCATGGCGGGCAAAAGCTCACTTTCGATTTTTTCTGCGATTTGCTTGCGTGTGGCAAGATCGGCATGCATGAGGTCATAGGGGGGAAGGTTTTCCATGGCGGCTACAGATACTGTGGAAAGATCTTCCCGATAGGCTGGTACATGAAAACCCGGTAGCCCCTGTACCAGGGCGCGCATTCTTTGGGCTCTTTCGTGTTCAATTCTTAAATCAATTTCTTCCACAATCACCCGTTCGTAAAAAGAAAGAAGATGTTCGAGGGTATGCGAGCCGTAATTTTTATATTCAGAGGCCATCAGGATGAGCCTTAGCCGTTGAAGCGATGCCAGTGAATTTGTCAGGTCGCGGCGTTTCCCTTGCGGAATGACTTTGAGTACGATTTCGTTGCCATCATATATGGCGCGATAGACGCCGCCGATGGTTCCTTCTGAAAGGGGGTTTGCCAGATCAACGGTCAGTTTGGCCAACTGCCAGGGCTCCAGACTCAATTCTATGGTGGCCTTCACATCCAAGGGATCGCGCGGCGGAACATGTTTTTGAAAAATTTTCAGGATCTCCTGTTGGGCCTTGGGTACTGCAGGGTGCACACTGGCTAATTGAAGCAATTTTTCAAGGTGCGAGGCTTCTCCCAAAAGTTTGATTTTTTCTTCATCGGTATTTGCGTCTTTGAGTTTGCGCAGAAAAATGGTTTTGGCCACAGGGTCCAAAATCTGGAAAAGCCATACCAGCAGATCTTTTTTCAAGCCTGTTTCTTGCCTGATAAAATCGGGCAGATCTTCATCCTTGAGATTGGCTGCCTCAAAAATGAGGCGTTCTCCCTCAATGGTTGCAAATTTATTTTCAATGGAGTCAATGGCCCTGGAAAAATCTTGCCAGCTCCAGGAATTGTCGGCAGTCAATCCCAAATCACTGGGAATAACCCTGTGGGCAATATCGGTTAAGGTGTATTTTAATCCAAGGTAATTTGGACCTTGCTTATTTTGGAGCCAATCAAAAACTTCAACCCAACCAGCCCTGCTCAGCATGATTGAAAAAAGGCGCAAGCGTTCTTCCAAAATGGATGGATTCATGGTTTGGTAAGTTTCGCCGGGGAAAAGAAGGGCACGCCCAAAGAGTGCAGGATTTTTCTTCACAAGGTCTGGCTTCAATGTTTCAGCTAAATTTAAAGATGGGGTGGTGGGTGCTACTTCGCAGATGGCTTTTGCCATAAAAAGAACCCGCATGACCAGATCATGGCGGGTTCTAACCGGCATTGTTGCCTCGGAACATTTTTCCTTCTTGAGTGTGTCAAGAGCATCGTCAGTTATTTTTTCAATATGTAAAAGTGAGCCTTTTGGCAGCATGCTGGTGTCGCCGGTCCTGAGCCATTGGCTCAAAAGGGTGTTGTCCTTGTTGAGACGGTCTAGCATGAAATCATCGGGAATTTCTGCAACAACACAATCGTAAACCTTTAAAAGAAACACCATGAAATCTGTTTCATTTGTTCCTTTGGGGTCTTTTTTTAAATTCTCCAATTTGTCCTGAACCCAGGGTGACCACCATACTTTTCGTGTAATCCATTCAAAGAGGCGGCGTTTTAAGGTGCGGGGCAAAAAATTGGGTTTGTTTAAAAGTGTGATACTGGTTTGTCTTTTAGTTTCTCCGAACGTATCATTTTTTTTGAAAAAGAGTTTAAGAATATCCAGATACAGAATATGCGAGATAGCATCCTTGCTGGTCAGCCATTCAGCAAAAGCGCTGTTCACTCCTTCATCATCGAAGGCCATTAATCTGTCTATCAGTTTCAGAATCGATTCTCTTTGAGCCTGGGAATAAGTTTGATTCTGTCTAAGATAGGTAAGAACTCTCAAGCAGTGCTCTTTAAGATAGGGCTTTGGTCCGTACAAATGATCTCTTGAAAAAGGTGTCAGTACAGGATCATGGGGGCTAACCAACCCCATGGATTGTAAAACTTCGACTTCGTTGTAACCACAAACAAATTCAGGGACAACGGAGGCTTCATTATCCACATTTGATTTGGTTTCGTTGCGATGCAAAACAATTCCGGCCAAAGCGAATGCTTCCAGGCGAAGGTGCTCGTCATAGGCCTTGCCTTGGTTGGTGAGCGGGTCAAACCCTGCCAGTTCAACGGCCAAAAGAGCTTCCGTTCGTGGATAATCCTTCATGATGGCGTCGATATCAAACGGTGTTTTCCATCCGGCTACCCAGCGTACCAAAGAAAGATAATCGAGTTTGGTGGAAGAGGCTGATTTGGCCAGTTCCAGAAGATCGCCAAAAAGATCATGGAAAAGTCCGTCTTTTGCTTCGGCAGAAAGGGGGGACTTGTGCACGCTTTCAACCAGCTTGTGTACGGCGGCCATGGATGGATCGGTGATGATTTTAAGGTTTAGGCTTTCATAAAGTCGTACAAGGTAAGGCCCTTCAACTTTATCTTCCTGAAATTCCTCCGTGAAATAATAAAGAGTTTGCCAGGTAATGTTTGGGCTGCCGCGTTCGATTTCCTTGTTTATTCGGGCAAACCACACATTGATATCCTCTTCGTTTTTTGGATTTTGCGTGAAAAGGATGTGTCTTTCGCGGTCCATTTGAAGCCGCCATTCATAGCTCGAGAGCTCGGCCATGAAAAACGAGCGGCTGATAGCCGAACGCCTTTGACCACGCCCGATGATGACGGGAAACTCAACTTTATCTTGAAGCGTGCGGGGAATCTCTCGAAAAAGAAAATCATAGAACCCTTGGGCAATGCCCATTTCTCCTTCTTTAAGGGCCCTTCGATGGAAATAAATGGCCAGAGGGGCCAGAGTTTGATCGACACGTTCACTTAAAGGCATGTTGCCATCTCTTCTATCATTGGAAAGATCAGTCAGACCCCACAATCCACTGTTGTCGTATAAAAGATTTCTTAATGTTTCCAGGGCATATTGGTAACGTGTTTGGGGTTGTCCGCTTTTTAAGTGGGTTAAAAGAAGCAATCCTGATTCAATTCTTGGTCCCTCCTCTTGTGTGCCAAAAGGACTGAACATATCATTCCCGAATTCTGTCCAGCTATTGGCGGTACGTGTTCTATCCAGGGAGTCTTGTCTGAAAGGATGGAATTGCATCAAGGCCAGATAACTATCTGGTAATTGGAATGCATGTTGAGTTTTGGCAAACTGTTCAATTTTTGAAATTTCTTCATCGCTTAAACCGAGGTAGGTCAGATCCCCGCCATTTTTTTCGTAGCTACTCTGCAAAATTTCATTGAGTACGGCCAGTTTGACAGCGCTCATCGATGTGGAGCTCCTTAGATTTTCATGCGTATCAAGGCTTGTATCAGAAACAATCTCCGCAATTATTTTTTTGGTGGTTTCTTTGTCATCCTTGATATCAAACCGGTCCTTTTGGGCTAGCCCCATGGCTATTTTTCGTTTCTCTTCAGAAAAGGATTGAAAAATAATTTCCAAGTCAGAGTCACTAAACAATCCTAAAATCTCACTGTTATCGGCAACAAGATAAATAAGATCTTCATTGTCAGTAAAAGACATGATCTCGTTTAATGTTGTATAAGCAGAACGCAACCAATCGCGATGAGCTTCCCAGATTTGATCAAGTCGGGAAACAATGTGTGGAGGCAGATTTTTCCTGCGCCTGAGAACGTCAATTTCTTTTAAATAAAGTTTCCATGGGGCCTCCTTAAATTCATGTTTGTAACTAGATTGATCGGTGCCTTGCACAAGCCATCGCCATTCTCTTCGATTGTCAGGCATGGAGAGAGAAGGCTTGAGACTATTGTAAATATTTTTCAAGCCGCATGCAGAAAAGATGAAAGAATAATAATTAATATTGCTCCAAAGATTGCTCCTTTGATCGTCATTCCATGATTGAGTATTAGCCAAGGTGCTCATATGGGCCCCTATATTTGTTTGACGATGGTGATTGTTTACATGTGATAAACAAGTTTCAATGGCCTTTAAGGCGGCTTTTTCATCCATGATTTCAAAAATGGGTTCAATAAAATCAGGCCTGAAATGGCGGGCCATGATTTGATCGATTATTTCATGGGCCTGGGTTACAAACCCTCTTCGATAAATTTCAAAGGCTAGTCTTAAAAATAAGTCGGCCTGTTTTTCGTCAATGTAGAAGTAAAGGTGGGGGATGAGTTTTTTTATTTCACCAGTTTTAGCCAGTCTGATCCACGAGATAAGGGCTGTGATTTCACCGTGGGAAAGGCTGCGTGGTTGTTCGGTCAAAACCCTGGCAATAGTAGCCTGATACGATGCAAGAAGGGTTTGTTTGTGTCCCTGTAGCGGAGAATGCGAAGCCTCCTGAGGAGCTTGGGCGGTCGATGGCGGATCGATTTCGGTCTCTCCAATTTTTTCCAATTGATCCAATTTATCAAAGAGACTGGAGAGCGCTTCGGTGGGGTTATAGATGCCGCGGGCTAGCATGGCGCTAATATCATACTGGCCTGCCGGAAAGGAGATGCCCTTGGCGGCCAGTTGCCGGACTCTTTTGAAATAGGCTTTCTGAAAAAATTTGACGTACTGTTCCCCTGGGTAATCATTTTGTGAGGAGTCGTGGATAAGCGCTTCTTCTTCGGGTGTTAGATCGGTACGTCTTTCCCCTTTAACAATAAGCGCCATGATGAGGGATGTTTTGGCAATATTTTTTTCGTAATTTTGAAAATAAGTTTCAAAAATTTTCCTGATTCCCTTTAATCCATCATGGTGCCAGGCTTTGTTGATTTCCTTAAAAATTACATTGTCCGTGAAATCGGGCGTTATTCCCTGATCTTCTTCAATATCGTAGAGCAGTTGCATCACTCCAAAACTTAAAGTTTCATTAAGTCGAATATGCTCGGCAATATTTTCGACTAAGTCCTGATAACTTAAATCAGGATGGATGGGTGGAAAATCAAAGGGAATGGAAAAAAGAGTCTGTACAATTTCCAAGGGAAGGCAATGCAGAATTTCATGCAGAAGAACATCGGGCAAGGCGTTTTTGTGCAAGACAATGGCCTGACCAAAATGGGAGGTGGTGCGATCGACTTTTCCCTGAAAGCTGGGGTTGGCATAAGAATGGGTTTTTTGGTCGTTTCTAACTTCGATAGTCAGTTGGTGGGCATCCATTCTATGCTTTACAATATTTATGATATTTTGAAGGACTGGATTTAATTTAGCCAAATAATCCAATGCCAATGCCAGTTCTTCATTATTGGTGATGCCTTCATTACGAACCCTTCGGTATCTTTCTTCAATGGGAGAGTCCGGTGGAAAAACAGCTTTTATAGAAACAGAAGCTCCGTTCCGTTGTGCTTGTGGTGCGCCGAAGAGCTCGGCATCAACGGTTCCTGGGCCATTTCCAAGATCAAGCGGGGGTGCACCTCCATCATCTAAACCTGTTGGAGTTGCTTCACCGGCTGTGGCTCTATCTGCTGGAGCAGGTTCCGGTACTGCACCCTCTTTTACAGGTGATACCGAGGGGTCCGGGGGTTTATTTGTTATGTGTGGAGAAGACATGGATGTTTCCGTGATTATTTTGATTTTTGTTCAGAGGATGGTGTTTCATTGGAAAGTAAAATAATCAATTTTGCCCAATAGAGTTGGTCTTGGGTAAAGCTTGTCTCTAATGGGGCGCCTTCTGCGAGTTCATTGCAGTAAGGTTGATAGGATTGGGTGATGTTGACGCCCCCATCTTTATTTTTTAGTTCAGGTTTATCGTAAACTGTTAAGTTCATGGCCTCCTGTGTACATTGGATGGTTTTAAACGCTTTGCCCTGGGTATTGATAAAAACGATGTGTGTTTTTCCCAGATGGCGGGAAGTAGCCTGTATGCCCTTTTTTTCCAGAGGATCGTCCTTATTACCCACAAGTTCAAATGTGGAGCAATCGGGGAAATCCATTTTTAAAACGGTTTCCAATTTTGTCACTAATTGGGCTCGTTCGTCCGAACAAGTGATCGGTTCGGGATTGTCAGAAACAGGCACAACTGCATCAAGCGCAGGAGTTCTGAAAATGAAAGGGTATGCCATAAGGATATTTGATTCACTTATCGTAACTTATTAAAAAAAGTTTCTGCCTAAATTGAGCAACGATGCATAAACAAATTGGGGGTAGAAAATATAGGTATTTTCAGGGAATTGGAGTAAAAAAGGCGAGGATTTCTTGAGTTGTTACGAGCAAA
>MGPH01000007.1:50524-78204 GCA_001797365.1 Deltaproteobacteria bacterium GWA2_45_12 | reverse complement strand
AAGAGATAAAAAAGGCTGCTTGATATGAAAAAAATGCAGAGCTGTCAGATAATTTCAACTAAAAATTTGACATCGCCCCGTTGACCCGCATTGTGTTATGGGGTTCAATAAATACCTCAGCAGCAATGTTTGGCGACCATGATGTTGAACAGTTTGCAGATCCCTATATAAAAGATCCCTCAAAAATTCCTTCAAGAAAGGCCTATGCTCGACTTTTGCAATATTTTTTAACCACTGAACAAGGGTTGCAAGAAAGACTGGTTTTGCAACGGAGCATCCAGCAACCGACATTGGTCATTCATAGCGAGGCCGATCAAGTGGTTTCCACCGAAACAGCACATGCATTGGATGCTACCATTCCCAACTCAGAACTTCTTTTACTGGGAACAGAGGATTTTCCGGAAGCAGGGCATACACCCATGTCGGATTCAACCTCCGATTTTATTATCAGAGTGACTGGTGATTTTGTTCAGGGTACCCCATCGATCATTCGAGAAACGAGCGATGGTGCAAGTTATCTTGTTTTTGATCCTAAGCAAAACACGTATAATCGCGCGTATGTTTCCCCGTGAGTTTAAGCAACTTATGAAAAAGTGTGTCGATAATTACAAAGTTAAAATGAAAGAGCAAATTTTATATGGTAGATTTTTGTAAACCGGAAGCAACAAATTGGCTTACTCTAGCAGCAGGTGTGGTGGGAGGAGCAGCAGCAGGATACGGCGCTTCCAAGCTTCCCGTGGATGGTTCCGTTTCTAGAGGATTCACAATTGGTGCAGGTGCTTTGGTTGGTACAGGTGTGGGTTTGGTGGGGACAAATACTGCATCTTGGTCCCTGTGTCAGGATACCTCTGATCAATGGAAATATCTTCAAGATGGCACTGTGCGCACCCTTGGTGAAAATAGTGAGAAAGTGGGTCAGTTTGAACAGGTTACAATCAATGACGCGCCCTTAAATATTCATTATATTGAGAAGGGAAATCCAAAAGCCAAGACGATTGTCTTGATTCACGGTTTTGGGGGGAATGCCTATTCGTTCAATTATATTTTCGATCAATTGGCAAAAGATTATCATGTGATTGCCTTGGATTTGCCGGGCCATGGGTACTCAAACCCTATCCCTGAAGCGTACCAAATCAGCAATAATAACGAAAAATACAAGGATGTTTTCAAGGAAGTGGTTATCCCATCACTTGTTAAATTTTTAGAACAAAAAAACCTTTCCGATGTTTTAGTGGTTGGGAATTCCATGGGGGGTGAAATAAGTTTGGACCTTGCAAATGCCACGCCTCGAGTTGGTCAGTTGGTATTGATTGGAGCTTTGGCTTCACCTGATGCTCCTATTGACATTCCCTGGTTTGTTTCTATGGCGGGAGAGGCACCTCCGTCCCTTATTTCAGGACCAACTCTTGAGCGCGTTGCGACTCGTGAGGTTTTAAGGGGTAATATTTATCCCTCAGCTCGCCTCTTTGGGGACCATGATGTAACCCAATTTGCTCTTCCCTACATGAACGGAACCCAAGTGACTTCACGTCGGGTTTTTTCTAATTATCTTCAAGATGCCCTTCTCAATCCTAAAAGAATCAAGGAGAGAACAGAAAGACAACGTCATATTCAACAGCCTACCCTCATTATCAATGCAGAAAATGATAAGCTCATTGACCCTCGCATTCCCGTGGCCTTAAATCAGATGATCCCACATTCAGCCTTGGTGATGATGATGGAAGGAGATTTCCCTGACGCAGGACATACCCCCATGAGTGTGTCGGGAGCTTCTTCAGAGGCTATTGTAAAAATGATACAGGGTTTTGTCAGTTACAAATCTTCTGAGTTTTTAAATGGTTTTCATCCGGAGAATAAAGTGCCGTTTCGTTACAACCCGCTTAATGGCCATTATGATCGGCTGACACACTAAAATTTTTAAGCATCACAAAAAATCCGGGGCATCTGGACTTTAACTCTTTATTTTGGGCATGATATTTTGCTTGTAGATATACTGGCCCAAACTTCTTAGATGTTCAAATTGTTGGGTAATGAAAACAGGCGTAAAATTTCCATCGGATTTTTCTAAAACAACCAGGTTTTCTGCTGAAGAGAGCCCATTGAGTTCGTTTTGATTTAATGTCCATTTAAGAGTGAAGGTCTTACAAGTGTGGGGATGTTGAAAGGTGACGCTAAAGAAATGATCATCAGAAAAGTTGGAATCCCACTGGTAGGTGTGGCCTGTAATCAGAGGAATATCTTTTTTCCCAAATCCGCTTTCAGAAAATGCTTGTAAAATATTGAGGAGCTGCTTTTCCGGAGGCACAGGTGTTGAATCCTGCCATTCCTCCATGAATAATCCTTCTCCAATTCTATGTTCTTGTTGAACGGGTCGGGAGCCGGCTGTGTTGCTGGTGTGCGAGGGTTCCAATTGTGGAATGCACACTTGAGGGGGACGTGTTCCCCACCAGTTTCTTAATGTATCGACCACCGATTTCAAAATATTTTGGGTGTTTTGGGCCAAGACAAACGAGAATCCGGTCGGCAATATCTTCGGGGCAGGATTTGTGGGGGTCACTATAGGAGCACTGCTACCATGGGGCGCTGCAGCTGAAATTCTTGATGCCATAGCACACCGTTAAAAAAGCAAGAAAAATGCCAGAATTTTATTTTTTTGTAACGGGCTACTTTTTTGAAATCACTTTATTTTTTAATGGGATAAAAGTTTGAAAAATTAAAAAAAGAGGGCTTTACCCCCCAATAGCCGTATTGGATCTAATCAATATCCGGATATCATTTGGGCCACAGTTTTTCATCAACGAGTCATTTTTGTAAATCTGACACATAAGCCTATTTAGCTTCTCCATTTGAGAAAAGATGTTCTTTTATCAATTTTATTAAGAGAATGGTTATGTAACCCATTGTATTTAATTGTATTTTTAAATAAAAAATGGCATGATTCTTGGAGTTTAAAAAGAGGGGGTTAAATATGAAATTTACAAAAGGGATGAAATGCTTAGGTCTATGGTTCCTTGGTTTTTTTTCTTTGATTTTTCAAATGCCAGCAGGATTGGCTAACGATATTTTTGTTGATGTTCCGCAAATTGCAGCGGGGGTTGATTCTTCGGATATTTTTTTGGATCGTGATAATCGATGTACGCTAAGGGAAGCCGTTGCCAATACCAATGACGATAGACAAGTGTATACGGATTGCGAACCAGGGGCCCCACGGGGTCAGGATGTTATCCATCTTCCAGCAGGTTCAACTCACACCCTTATTCCCCAGCAACGCCAACAACGGGCCATCGTTATCGAAAGCCCTGTTTCCATTGTAGGGGATCCCAATAATCCTCCTGTCATCAGTGGAAATAATGCAATGCCCATTTTTAACATTCTCATTAACACCCGTGTTTCTTTTTCGAATATTTCTTTGGTTCATGGGGATGCCCCGTCAGGTGGATGTATTTATAATGGTGGATTTTTAACGGTAACGGGAGGTTCTTTTACTAACTGTGTTGCAGAGGATATTGGTGGTGCGATTTTCAGTGATATTAATTCGACAGTTTCTTTTAATAGAACCCAGTTTTTAAGAAATAGGGCTAATAGCGGCGGGGCCATTTATAGCAATGCCATTCGTATGGATCTGATGGCCACCGATTTTAGTGAAAATGAAGCTCACAGCCAGGGTGGGGCTATTTTTTCAAATTCTCCCACAGTGGTTATCACCCGATCCAAATTTGTCAATAACCAGGCTGCCGATCCGGTCAACTTATTTGGGGGGGATACAAAAGGAGGGGCTCTTTACATTGCCGATGGCCGGGTTGAGATTTCAGGGACTCAATTTTCTAATTCCGTAAATAATCAGATGGGAAATAAAGCCAATCATGGTGGGGGGATTTATAATCATGACAATGCTTCCCTCATTATTCATCATTCCTCCATTACCAGAAATAATGGACGCACTTTTGGAGGTGGAATTTATAATGAAGGAACACTTCAAGTTTTTAATGTGACGATTTCAGGAAATCAATCCCTTGTCGGAAATGGGCCAGGCGGTTTTATCGCGGGGGGCGGTATTTTTAATACGGGCCGAATGACCATTGACCATTCCACAATTACAGGCAACCAAAGCGTGGAAGCCGGAGGTGTTCAAAACAACGCGATGGGGGATGATTCAATAGAAATGAGAAATAGCCTATTGGCAGGAAACACTGCACGTGAAGAATCTCCTGATTGTCAAGGGTCCATGCAATCGGAAGGATACAATCTGATTGGAGATATGTCCGGTTGTGAGCTGAGGGTTTTTAATGATCAGATCAATGTCCTTGTTGGAGAAAATGCCCTGAATTTGGATGCCATCCTGAGTCCCAGACTGGCTTCCGTTGTTCATAGGCCGGATGCCGATGGAAATAGGGCAACAACGCTTATTCATCCGCTTACCCAAGGTAGCCCAGCCATTGAAGCCGGAACGTGTACGCGTATCAGTGGGGAGACGGCTGCCGATGACCAAGCGGGCTTTCCTCGCGGCATTGTGACATTGGGTGACTATGTTGTTGTTGCCCAGAGCCGCCCCGTGGTGGGGGATATTTGTGATGTGGGCGCCTACGAATTTGCCGCGGCCGAGGACCAGAGGCTTATCGATGATTTTTTTAATCATTTAAATGAAGATGCTGACCGGGATCGTGTTCGAAATGATATTGATAATTGTTGGAGAGTGGCTAATGCCGCCCAGAAGGATTTTGATGGGGATGGCATAGGAGACGTTTGTGATAATTGTTGGAGAGTGGCTAATAGAAATCAAAACAATCGGGATCAGGATTTTTCTGGGGATGTTTGTGATTTTCCTGAAACTTGCAATAACCGGATCGATGATGATGGGGACCGGATTGTTGATTGCAATGATCCTGATTGCAATAACAACCAGGCTTGCCTGGCAATACCACCACCTCCACCTCCGCCACCTCTTGCCGAAGCTAATTGTGTAAATGGCGTGGATGATGATGCGGATAATTTAATCGATTGCGTTGACCCTGACTGCAATAATAACCAGGCTTGTCTAGCCCCACCACCTCCACCACTACCTTTGGCAGAGGTGTGTAATGATCTTGTCGATAATGATGGGGATGGTTTGAACAATTGCAACGATCCGGATTGCCAAGCCGATCCTCTTTGCGTCCAAGCGCCACCCCCACCGCCTCTTGCCGAAGCTAATTGTGTAAATGGTGTGGATGACGATGCGGATAATTTAATCGATTGCGCTGACGCTGACTGCCATAACAACCAAGCTTGCCTGGCAGTACCTCCACCTCCGCCGCAACCTTTACCAGAGGTATGTAATGACCTTGCCGATAACGATGGGGATAACGATGTTGACTGTGCGGATGCGGATTGCGCCAATGATCTTCATTGTGCAGGGATAGCCCCAGCGCCCGTTCCTCCACCCGCCGAAATCTGTGGAAATAATGTGGATGATGATGGAGACCAAGCCGTTGATTGCAATGACGGTGATTGTAATCAGGATCCGGCTTGTGCGGGCGGAGCCGGTGGTGTTCAACCCATTGTCAAAAAGAATGGTGGTAGTGGGGGTGGTTGTAGCTTGCGAAGGTTTTAAAGTGAAAACAGTTTTGTTAATCCCCAAAGAAGCGGGGCTGAGACAAGGGGGATGACAAGATTGTCATCGATTTTTTTAAAACTGGCTTCAGCGGCAGCGCCAATCATGCCACCGCACAAAGAAAAAATCCATAGCTTTGAACCTGTCAAAATAAAAGTATCAAAACCAAAGCGCGCAAAGAAAAGTGTCCCGACAAAGCAAACAGTAAAAGCCGCAAGGGAACCTTCCACAGACAAGTGCGTGCTCAGTTTATGTCGCCCATAACGGGTTCCAATGATGCCTGCAAAGGTGTCTCCCATGGCGACGTACCACAGGGCCAGGATACCAACGACTTTAGGAAAAAAAAGAAACAAGATCATGATGGAGGCCATATACCACGTCGCCGAACTAATTTGAGTGCGTTCCCGTTCGCGCATCATGGAGCCGACCATTTTTAAAACCATTTCATTGTAGGGAGGATAGACGCGACGCAGAATTTCGGTGCCAATGGCAAAGGACAGGAATGTGGCCAAAATCATGATCACGGCAAATTCGCTCAAGCCCGAATATCCCCATAACCAAAGCCCGAAAAGACCGTTGAAAGTGTGGAAAATTTTTCGTCGCCATTGCAGGCGTGTACGGCTAGCCAGGATTTTTCCTCCTTGGGCCATTTTTTCCAACATTTGTCTTACAGAAAATGATTGGGTTTCCTTAGCCAGTTTGGCCGCTTCTTCCCTGTATTTTTTAAGTGAGGTAGCAAACTGGATAAAAGTTTCGTGCCAATTTCTTTTGGTTTGCGAGTCATGGATGGCCGAACATAAATTTAAGTAGCATGAGTTGGCTTTTGCTTCGCAATTCTCCAACCTTTTCTTTAAATTCAAAATAATGTCGTGGTTTTTGATCTCTTGGGGCAAATGGGTCAATTGGATTTTGAGCTCATGAATTTTTTCACTCCATTGGTGGAGACTTTCATCTATCTGATTTTTTAAATGATCAATGGTTTCAGTTCGGATTTGTTTGAGATCATTCAAATAATTTTCAAGCTGAATGAGAAAATCGGTTAGTTCCTGGGGTAAAGTAATCAGGCCTTCTTGGAATGTGAGTGTTGGTGACGCCATAGAAATGATGGGGTAAAAAGCTCCTTTTGGTGGTCCTCATAACATCGTCATCGAAAAGGAACAATAGTAAAAAGTGGCAAAAAATCATGACGAAAATCATGATTCATTCAGGCAAAAGGCCAAGGCCCAGATTCAGGATTTTCTGCACAAGCTCAGGATAGGATAATCCGGCTTTTTGGGCCGAAAGGGCAAAATCTTCGTCCTTGGCAATGAAGGGGTTTGGGTTAGCTTCAATGATGACGACCTCGTTTTGGGGAGTAAGGCGCAAATCAAGACGGCCATACCCGCACATCGAAAGGTGGCGGTAGGCATTTTTGCAAACGGTTTCAATTTTTTCAGCAACACCTGAAGCTAAGGATTTGACGAAATAATTTTTAATGCCCCAACGCTTTCGGTAGTTTTCATCCCATTTGGCTTTGAAAGTGGCAAATTTGGGCTCTTCGCTTGGAACTTCGCCAAAAATCATTTCTCGGTAAGGAAACACCTGAAGACGTTGGTTCCCCAAAACACTGACATAAATTTCTCGACCTTCCACATATTCTTCGGCAAGGGCATCCTGATTGAGTGATTGGTGAATGAACCCAACACGTTCTTTGTAGGCGGTGTGATCTGTGACCAGTGATTTTTGGGAGATGCCGTAAGAAGCTTCTTCCTTAAGTGGTTTAATCAGAATGGGGTATTTGAGTTTTTTGGGAAGGCTGATGCGTGAAGCCTTTGGGATCACCTTAAAGGCCGGGGTCTTGATGCGATGGTAGGACAAAATTTGTTTGGCCAGAGCCTTGTTTTTACAAAGCATCAGGCTTGGCGGGGAAGCTCCTGTGTAGCGGATTTTTAGAAGTTCATACAGGCCAACAATATTGCGGTCATACCAGGTTTTACCATCGAACCATTCAACAAGATTGAAAATGATGTCGGGCTTTTGTTTTGAAACAGCTTCAAAAAGAGGAGAGAGCTTGTCAAAAATACCGACTGTAAAGACGTGGTGTCCCAGCTCTTTGATTGTTTCAATAATGTGCGACTCGGTTTTCCAGGCCTCGGTTTTGAGCTCCGCTTCAAAATTTTGATCGGCAGGAGGGGAGCCAGCCGTGTCAAAAATAACAAGGACGTTGAGTTGTTTGTTCATAGTTGTTTTTTGTGATCGCCATCCCTTTTGTTTCGCAGGCGGTAATAGGTTTTAAGCTTTATTCTCAATTTTTTTGCTTCACAATAAGGTTTGTTTGAGATCCGTACGGGCTTTTTATTGGCGACAGAATCGAAAAATTTGTCGATAAATTCAAGCTTTTTAAGCGCTCCCGAATTTTTGTAAATCTTTTTCCAATTTGATTTTGGAGTGAGCCATACAGCAAAGGTTTCGGCAAAGTCTTCATCACGATCCGTTTGGGCATAGTTGTCTGGGAGATGTTTTACAAAATTTTTATTGTGAGGATTGGGCCTAAAGTTTTTTCTGGGAGAAAAAAGTTTCCCAAAAATTTGATGGAACTCCTTTTTTCTGTGGATGGCATAAGCGTAAAAAAGGGCATGACCTGCTTCATGGCGGAGCAGTTTGAGGCACTCGCTAGGATGGCCCCCCTCAACTTCTTTCATCATTTTCATTTCTATTTTATTAAGGCGAGGATGAGCTAAATAAAAGGGAATGCCAATAAGGGTGTCGCTTTCTGGCACAAACCATTCATCGGCCAGAAAACAGGGAGGGCGGAAAATAATTCTTTTTGATTTGAGCTCTTTGTAAAGTTTTTGGATGCAGGTTTTAAGATAGTTTTTGTTGATAGAAAGTTTAAGGTCGCAAATTTTTGTTTCCAACAAGTTCTCATCTGAGATTTTCTTCCAGAAGGATTTTGTCATAAAGGAGGCCTCAGATCTTATTCTAATTCTTTCAAGAGAGCATCATATTTTTGAGTTTGATCCTGTAGTTTCTTGGAATTCATTTCCAGTCGGCCAAATTTTTCATCAATTTGTTTCTGGGTGTTTTTTAAGGTTTGCGAAAGACTGATGAAGGCATTTGTGTTTTTTTCTTGGGAGGCCTTGATGAGGTCATTGTTTGTTTCTTCAACTATTTTTTCCAGGGAGCATATTTCCTTTTCCAGAGATTCTATTTCCGTGTTGAGGGGGGTTAAGGCCTTTGAACGCTCGGAAATAATATCGGATCTCTGTTTGCGTCGGTCTTTCTTGTTGGATTCAAGAGGGGCTTCCGGTTTTTTAGGATTGGAAGAGGGTGTTTTTGTTTTGCTGGATTTGCCCCCTTCTTCTTCCCATCCAATTTTTTCAAGGAAATCGTCGTAATTGCCATTAAATACTTCTGCAATCCCATGATGGAAGACAACAAGTTTGGTGGCCACACGTCTTAAAATTTCTTCACTGTGAGTGACGACTACCGAAGCGCCGTCAAAGTTTTCGATGGCTTCAATAAGCGTTTCGATGGATTCCATGTCCAGGTGGTTGGTGGGCTCATCCAAAAAAAGAAGATTTGAAGGCTGGGCCAAAATTTTACCCAGCATCACGCGGCTTTTTTCACCCCCTGAGAGGTTTGAAATCTTTTTTTCGGCAAGTTCCCCGCTAAACATCATGATGCCGCAAATGCCCCTTACCTGTGTCCGCCCAAGGCTTGTATTGGCCTGGGTTATTTCTTCTTCAACGGTTATTTTGAGATTAAGCCGGTTGATATTGGTTTGTCCAAAATAGCCAAGCTTTGTGTCTGGATGGCTGGTGACGTCGCCATTGTTTGGCTTCAGTTCGCCGGCTAAAAGATTAAGGAGTGTGGACTTGCCCTTGCCATTTTTCCCAATGATGGCCACGCGGTCTTTGGAGCTGATGGTTAAGCTTAAATCGTTGATGAGAAAATTTTCTGAATCAAACGAAAAACTTAAGTTTGAAACTTCCATCATTGTTTTGGCAACAAAAGGAGAATAGTGGAATTGGAAATCGAGATCCTGGACGTTGGATAACTCCTGGAGTTTGGGAAGCTTGTCCAACATTTTTACCCGTGACTGGACCATGGCCGCTCTATTGGCCTGAGCACGGAAGCGATTGATAAAAGCCTCGGCATGCTTGCGCTGTTTTTCCTGGTTGATACGGGTTTTTTCGTAGGTTTCTTCTTCTTGTTCGATAAGGGCATAGAGCTTTTCAGTGGGCCCCTCAATTTTTTTTATCTTTTGTCTGTGAATGAGAGCCGTGTGTGTCGTGACGGAATCCAAAAATTCCCTGTCGTGCGAGATGATGATCAGCTCGTTTTTCCACGCCCTTAAGAAACGGGTTATCCAGCGTATTGATATGATGTCGAGATAGTTTGTGGGTTCATCGAGCAAAAGCAGATTCGGGTTTGAAACAAGTACTTTGGCCAAATTGAGCCTGATTTGAAAACCTCCTGAAAACTCGGAAGGGGATTTTGCCATGTCCTCTTCGGTAAAGCCCAGGCCTGAGAGAATGGTTTGGGCCTTGTAATGGTCGTATTCTTCTTCGGGAAGAAGCCCTAAGCAGGCTTCTTCCAAAACGGTGGGTTTGGAAAAGTGAAGATGTTGCGCCAAATGGCCGATGCGGTAGTTTTTGGGTGTGGTGATGGTTCCGGAGTCGGGTTTTGCTTCACCAAGAATCATGCGAAAAATGGTCGACTTTCCGTATCCATTGCGCCCCACAAGCCCCAAGCGTTCGCCAGAAGACATTTTAAGAGAGGCATTTTCAAACAGCACCTGCGGGCCGAATGATTTTGTTAAGTCAAAAATGGAGAGCATAGTTTTATACTACTTCCCCCTTTATCCCCTACGCTCGTTGGCTTCGGGGACGCGCCTTGCCGGGTCAAAACCCTGTGGCTTGCCACGGAATTTTGGGTCCAGGGCTTGCCCTGGGGTTCATACCGTTGATCCCGCTACGCGGTGATAAAGGGGGAAAGAATAAGTTTGGCTGGGATAAAGGAAGTGTTGCCGATTTGCAAATAAAATTCTGTTCCGTTTAGGTAAATTTTTGGATCCACGCCAGGGCGGCATTAATGCCATCCACGGCGGCACTGGTGATTCCGCCGGCATATCCAGGCCCTTCACCGCAGGGAAACAAGCCTTCCGTGCTGACACTTTCCATGGTTTCCGAGTGTCGCGGAATGCGCACAGGGGATGAAGTGCGTGATTCAACGGCATGCAGAAGAGCTTTAGGATGATTAAACCCTTTACGTTTTTTATCAAAACCAAGAAGCCCCTGGCACAAATAATTATATATTTCTGGCGGAAGAAGTTTGGATAAATCACTGGCAATGACACCGGAAGGGCAGCTTGATTTTACGGTGATGGATGCTTTTCTTCCTTCCAGAAAATCTTCCAGATGCTGGGCCGGAATGGCGTGGGAGGGGCCTTCTACTTGGCTGGCTTCGTACATTTTTTTTTCAATACCTCGTTGAAAATGCATCACTTTAAACGGGTTCTCTCCGGGAATTTTTTCATGATCGATGCTGCAGACGACCGCTGCATTGGCCCAGGGCGAATTGCGATGATAATTGCTCATGCCATTGACGACAACTGTTCCCGGATCGGTCGTGCTTGAAATGACATAGCCCCCCGGACACATACAAAAAGTGTAAACACCCACTTCTTCACGGGCCCAATGATGGGTAAGTTTATATTGGGCCGGGTCAAGATTTTCCAAGGGGGTTTTTCCGTACTGCCATTCATTAATATAACCTTGAGGGTGCTCAATTCTTAACCCGAGGGCAAATGATTTGGGTTCAAACTGGACCCCATCGTTTTTAAGAGTTTCAAAAAAACGGCCGGCGCTATGGCCACAGGCCAGGATGAGCCCGGTTCCTTCAATGCATTCTCCATTGGCCAGATAGAGGCCTTCCACCTTTTTATTTTTTATGTGCAAGCGCTCGACACGGGTTGAAAATCTTAAATCTCCTCCTTTGGCCATCAGGTCATCACTCATTTTCCGGATGACTTCGCGGATCAGATTACTTCCCACATGGGGATTGTAGGCATAGGTAATTTCGGGGGGAGCCCCATAATTGACAAAGGCCCGCATCACCTGGGATATGTAGGGGCTTTTGATGCGCGTGATGAGTTTGCCGTCACTGAAAGTGCCGGCCCCCCCTTCACCATTGCAGACATTGCTGTTTTCATCCAAAAGTCCCTGTCTCCAATAGAGGCTTATTTTGCGCATGCGATCATAGGTTCTCATTCCCCGTTCCAAAAGAATGGGTCGTATGCCATGTTCCAACAAAGTCCATGCGGCAAAAAGCCCCGCAGGACCGGCCCCAATGATCAGGGGAGGGGGCCCTGTCCATTTTAAGAGGGGAAAAGGTTCTTCAAGATTTTTTGGGCTTTCCCCTTGCAGATACACTTCCAATGAATAAACCCAGTAAAAATGATTTCTCTTGCGGGCATCCAGGCTCCGTTTGAGGATGCGAATGTTTGAAATGTCTTTGGCATCAACACCCAAATGCCCTGCGACAAGTAAATTGAGGTTGGGATCTTTTTGATAGGGGATACGAAAGGATTGAAGCTGTTTCATAATGTTGTTTCTTGGACAAGGTTTTTCTTGTACACTCTTTCCCCAAGTGGCCTCTTTTTCCAATCAAAAAATTGAAAAGTCTTTTTGGGTCTGGTTTTTTTCTTCCCTGGCAGTTCCTTCTTTTTTGATGATTCTCTATTTTTTTCTACCTACAACGGCAGGGGCCTGGATTCATTTTTTGGAACACAAGATTTTTGATATTCAATTTACACAATTTTCCCGTCCCATCCAACCGGACCCTTCCGTGGTGATTGTGGCTATTAATGATGTTTCCCTAAAAGAAATGGAACCCGAACTTGGCCGTTGGCCGTGGTCGCGCCGCACCATGGGAGAGATCGTTCAATACCTAAATCAACTTGGTGTGCGCACCGTGGGGATCGATGTTCTTTATCCAGAACACAATTTAAACGATCCCACAGGGGATGATTTTTTTGTGGCCCAGGTACGTGAGGCCAAAAATGTGATTTTGGCGGCTGATTTCCCTGGCCATGGCCCGGCCCTGTTTCCCTTTCCTGATTTATTGCAGGCTGCAAGGGATATTGGGGGTATTCATTTAAGTGAGGACCCTGATGGAACAACCCGTCGGTACCAACTTTGGTATCATTGGCAGGAGAAGGTTTATCCCGGTTTTTCATGGGCGGTGGCTTCCCAGTTTGTAGGCGAGAGTGTTTTAAAAAATCAGATGCCCTCCTTTATCCAAGAGGCAATGCCCCTGAACTGGTATGGCCCTAACGGCGCTTTTAGATATGTGGATGTTTCCAAGCTTTTAAAGGCAAGAACCCAGTTTTTGGCAAACGATGAAAATCAAAAACTTCATCAAGCGGCAGCCGCTTTGTTTAAAGATAAAATAGTTTTGATTGGGGTTACCGGAGCAGGGCTTTTTGATTTGAGGGTGACGACTTTCTCTTCGGTTTATCCAGGAGTAGAGGTCAATGCCACGGCTGTTTCTAATTTATTAAGGGCTCATTTTATTCGTCCGGTTCCATCCGCCCTGGTTATTATTTATGTGTTTGTACTTTCGGCGATTACAGCTTTGCTGCTTTCCAGGATTAAATCCTCATTGTGGGATTTTTTGGCGGCATTGCTCCTTTTGCTCTGTGTCTTTGCGATAGGGGCTCTATCCTTTCATTTTCTTTCATTGGCTTTTCCCATGGCCCTGCCGCTTTTAAGTGTGTTTTTTGTTTCGGCGGGAAACATGATCTGGAATTATTTTACCGAAGGGCGGGAGAAAAGATTCATACGCAATGCTTTTTCAAAGTACATGAATGAAGAAGTTTTAAAAGAACTTCTTAAAGACCCAAAAAATCTTGAGTTGGGGGGAGAAAACAAGGAACTCACCATTTTATTTTCTGACATTCGGGGTTTTACGGCATTTTCGGAAAAATTAAGGCCGGATGAGGTTGTTTCACTTTTAAATGAATATCTCACAAGCATGGTGGACATTGTTTTTGAATATGGAGGAACGCTGGATAAATTTATCGGGGATGCTGTCATGGCCTTTTGGGGGGCTCCTCTTAAGACCTGTGACCATGCTCGAAGTGCCGTGCAGGCGGCCTTGGCCATGACGAGAAAAGTTTCTGAATTGCGTGCAAAATGGAAGGCTGAAGGCCGACCCGAGCTTCGTATCGGCATTGGAATCAATACAGGGGTTGTGACCGTTGGAAATATAGGCTCTGTGCGTTCTCAAAGCTATACGGTGATTGGTGATGAAGTCAATCTGGCCTCAAGGCTGGAATCATTGAATAAAGAGTTTCACACTGAATTGATTGTCAGTGAATCCAGTTATTTAAGGCTCCCTGAAAAAGAGAGGGAGAGATTTTGTGATTTGGGAGAAGTTAAAGTGAAGGGGAAAGAAAAAGCGGTCAGGATTTATGGGGTTCAGTAATTTATTCTTGTCAGATATTTAAATTTTCATGTACTCTCTTTTAACTTATGAAAAAAATGACTAAACCACTTTTTGCTTCTTTATCTGTTTTTGCTCTTCTTTCGGGCTTAAGCATAAATGCAATGGCTCAGGACGAAGATGGACTTTCCTCTTCAGGTTCATCCCAGGTTTCTGGCACGGCAGGAGTTCGCGGAGGCGATGTGATGGGGCGGGCTCTCTTAAAAGCTTATCCCAATTATAGCGCTGTTTCCAAAATGGAAAATCGCCATGTTTCTAAAGATCAGCTCAATCAATTTCAAAAACAGGGGAAACTGGGGAGGGATTCACAATGAGTTCATGCAATTTAAAAAAAGTTATTTGTCTTGGTAGTTTGTTTTTTATGACCAGTTTTTTGGTTCGTCCAGCCTTTGCAGGATTTTTGGGTTTGGATAAGGTGGTTAATGTTGGTGAAAAAGTCGTCAAAGCGCAAGCAGCCCCTGAGCCTGATGAAGCCACCATGGGGAGGGACTTGGCAGCCCTTGTTCTGGGAGCTTTTCCTCCCGCCGGTTCGGAAGCATTAAATCAATATGTCAGCAAGGTGGGCTTGACAGTCGCCCAGGTTAGTTCACGGCCCAATGTCAATTACCATTTTCAGGTGGTTGATGCTCGTGATGCTCAGGGGAATATGATTGTAAATGCTTTTTCATGCCCCGGTGGTTATATTTTTGTGACTCGCGGTTTATTAAGCCAGCTTAAATCCGAAGCTGAATTGGCCGGCGTGTTGGGTCACGAAATAGCCCATGTTGCCGACAAACATGCCCTTAAAGCCATCAAAAAAAGTCAAACAACAGCCGCGCTAACAGAAGCGGGGGCTGATATTGCGGCAGATCAAGCCGGTGTAGGCGGGGGGCTTATCAAAAAGATTGGTCCTGTTTTTGTGAATCATCTTTTTGAAAAAGGTTTTGATCGTGCTGATGAATACAAGGCGGATGCGGCGGCTATCCAATATGCCGCCAAGGCAGGGTATGATCCAAAGGCTTTTATTAGTTTTTTGAACCTTCTTAAAAACCAGGAAGGGGGGCGTAATTATAGCACCATTATGCGTACCCATCCCAAACCGCAGGACCGTATTGATCGTCTCCAAAGCCTTATGGCCAGCAAAAATCTTGGTTCAGGCACCAAACAAATATTGGCCAATCGTTGGCAGGCCAATGCGAGTGGCTCCTGATTCTTAAAAGCCCCTTAGAACTAAGGGGAATCTGGTCCGTTTTAATGCAAATGGTTTCCTTTCGTTTTTTTTCTCAAAAAAATATTTTTATTTTCAGAGTATGTTTTCTTCTATTCCTATGGGGAAGGGAAGAAGGCATGGCAGGCATGCAAACAGATAAGTCTTCAACCATTCAAAAAGCCGTTTTTGCCGGAGGATGTTTTTGGTGCATGGAACCCCCCTTTGAAAAATTAGAGGGTGTTTTAGAAGTGGTATCCGGATATACCGGGGGCCATAAAGAAAATCCCACCTATGAAGAGGTCTGTTCTGGGAAAACAGGGCATTTGGAAGCCATCCAGGTAACCTACGATGCTTCTAAAGTGAGTTTTAGCCAAGTTTTGGAAATATTTTGGCAAAATGTTGATCCCACTGATGATGGGGGACAGTTTGTTGATCGTGGGTCCCAGTATCGTACGGGTATTTATTACAATAATGAAGAAGAACGTGTTCTGGCTGAAGAATCCAAAAAACAATTGATGAGTACGAAACGGTTTGCCAAACCCATTGTTACGGGGATTTATCCATTCAAAAAATTCTATCCGGCTGAAGGGTATCATCAAAACTATTACAAAACCAATAGCATGCATTACAAAATGTACCGTTTAGGTTCAGGACGAGATGATTTTTTCAGGTCTCTTTCCAGGGAGGAAATTGTGAATCAATATCGCAAGCCAAACGATGCTGAACTCAAAAAAAGCTTAACTCCGGAACAGTATCACGTGACCCAAAAAGAAGGGACGGAACCGCCTTTTGCCAATGAGTACTGGAATAATCACCGGAAAGGAATTTACGTGGATGTGGTTACGGGGGAGCCCTTGTTTAGCTCGACTGACAAATTTGATTCAGGGACGGGTTGGCCCAGTTTTACCAAACCCATTGATTCAAGCCTGGTTTCCGAAAAGACGGACACTCAATATGGGATGCGTCGTACCGAGGTACGGAGTAAAACCGGGGATTCTCATTTAGGCCATGTTTTTAACGATGGGCCTGGTCCTGAAGGGATGCGTTTTTGTATCAATTCAGCCTCCCTTCGCTTTATTCCCAAGGAAGACTTGGAAAAAGAAGGCTATGGGGGATATAAAAAACTTTTTGAGAAATAATCATCTAAATAAACACAGATACTCAGCAATGCCGTTTTCCACACTTATTTCAAAAGATGAGTTTCCCGGTACTTCGATCGCCTGATCGGCTGCATAGGATTCCCATTTGTTTTCACCTTTTAGTTTTATTTTACAAGTACCTGCCGTAATCATCATGCATTCAGGAGCCCCCGTGTTGAAAGAATAGACCCCCGGATAGATAAGCCCGATGGTTTTTTTGGAACCATCTTTTTCAAGAAGGGTGTGGCTAACTACTTTTCCATCAAAATAAATATTGGCTTTAAGTTGAACGCTTACTTGATCTAACTGTTTGGGAAAGGGTGTTGTCATGGTTTTTCCTTTTTTTATTGTGAATAAATTCTTTGGTGGGTCCTAAAAATCAAAATGGATGCTTAAGGTCAAATAGTTTTTATGATTTAAATCATCATTTTCGGTTGCTTTTTTGACAGTAATAAACATAAGTATCAAAAAATTATGAACCAATCAGCCATCGCTTTAAAAAAAGTGTATCCGACGTTTAATACCGAGTTTCTCACTTTTTTCAAAAAAATTGAAATTTCAACAGCTCAAAACAATCTTTTGGAATTGGAACCTAAACTCGGGGAGCATGTTACCGATTTTGATTTTTTTCATATTAATGATTTGACTGAAAATCTCTTTGACTGGATCGAAGAAAGTGGTGTGCAAGAAGGCTCGATCACAGTTCAGTCCTTGCACACAACCTGTGTTGTGGCGGTGAATGAACTGGATGAACCCTGCCTTTTGGGCGATATCAACAAGTTTATGAGGGAATCCATCCCTCGCACCAAGCCCTATCTTCATAATAGTTCCATTCGCACCAAAAATCTTTGTGAGTCTGATACAAAGTGTGATCGAAATGCGGATTCCCACATGAAGTCCTTCCTTTTTGGAAACCATTCCCAATCCATTATTGTGCACGAAGGAAAGCCTGTTTTGGGTGAGTGGCAACGTTTATGTTTTATTGATTTGGATGGCCCGAGAACCCGTAATATTGCCATTTCCGTGGTGGGTGTTTAATCGGATCCAGCTGATTTTGTTTTAAACGCCTATATCTTCATTCCACAATTCCGGATGAGCCTTGATAAAATTGCGCATCAAGGTAATGGCTTCAGGCACATTCATGTTGATCACTTCCACACCTCTTTTTAAAAGCAGATCTTCACCCCCTCGAAAAGTGGTATTTTCGGCCATTACCACGCGTGGAATTTTAATGGTGCCAGTGCACATGTCACAAGGGGAGAGGGTGGTGTAAAGTGTGGCGCGTTGGTAGTCTTTGGCCTTAAGTCTTCCGGCATTTTGCAAGCAATCCATTTCTCCATGAAGAATGGGGTTGCCACTTTGCACACGACGATTATGTCCCCGCCCCACAATTTTTTCATTGATGGTGAGTACACTTCCAATAGGAATGCCACCTTCCTTCAAGCCTTGGAAGGCTTCATCAAGTGCGGCTTTCATAAACATCGTATCCATGGAAGTCATGAGCATAGTTTAACTTCATCGGAGAAAACTGCCAATTGTTTTGATGAGGGGGGTACTTCACTCTTTTAGATGTATTTTTTATTTTGAAACCTTGGCAGCATCCAATGGAGTATTTTGGGTTCTAATTTCCAGGAGCAGTTGTTATTCTTGAAGAAGCGGCATGTTTTCTTGATGAAAGGGGCAAAACAGAGGGAAGATCTGGCCCACTCACTCAAGAAACAGGATTTGGTTTGGATCAAGCGGGAGAGGATTTGAGAAAAAGCACGTGTCAGCTTTTATCCCTTGACCCCCATCTTTTTTTGATCTAGACCCCGAGGCATCCCCTAAAAATTTTTCTACTCACATGAAAATTTCAAAAATAAAAGTCGGCCTCTTTCTTGCATTTGGCGTGATGATTTTTTCTGTGGCTAAAGCGGATGATTTTGGACGCTATGACATCACTCAGTATGGGGCAAAATCCACAGATTTTTGGGAGCATGCCTATTATTCAAATGCAGCTTGTGGATCCTCAGGAATTTGTACCCATACTGGTAACGATTACAATTTGGATGGAGGCATCAATGCCGGCGTTCCCGTCCCTTTTTATGGTTTTGGCCGTGTGAGTTCCTTAGGAGACTGCGGCCGCCTAACACTAAAAAATTTATTAACCAGTGGCGAAAGCCTTTCAGCCATCATTTTTCACTTAAGACAAAGGGATGTAGAGGCTGACGACTATATTGTTCCGTATCAATTGATCGGAAAAGAAGGAGGAGAATGTGTTGGAGGTAATGCATATTCTCATCTCCACTTAGAATTTGTTGGTAGTAATCAAGAAATTAGTAACTGGGTGGGTGATGATGAGGCTTGTCCGGGGGATGGTTGTCTCAATAATGAAAGAAATCTCAATTATAGGATTGATGCCCTAGATCCCTATTATGTCATCAACTCCACCCAAGAGCCCGGGATCGCTTCCAATGGGAGAATTTGGTACAGCCCTGACGCCATTGCTATTGGTTCTGATGAGACTCCTAGTTATGGTGAGCTATTGCCCTATGTTTCAATATCGGCAAACCCTTCTGTTGATCAATACACCGTGTATGGCCGAAGCGGCGCCTCTTTATATGGTTCGTTAACATTCAATAGAGTTAACTCGGCCAATTTCAGTAAAACAGGTATTTTTGTTCGTCAAGGAACCGACCGTGAAAATACGGTTGAATTGGCAGCCAACCTGCAATGGCTCTTCTCCAACGATAATGTGGATATCGGCAACACATCATTGAATGGGAATAATTCGGGTTATACTCTTGGCCAGACCTATCTTTTTTATCCATGGGTGCAAAAAACGGCCGGCAGTTCGGTTGAAGGTTACCCCGTGATGGTTCAGTTTATCGGCGCCAACGATGTCATTGTTGATAACGATCAGTTAAATACAGCTCCTTACGAATATTCATCAACGTTCTCTGACGATGCAAACAGCAATAATGTTCCAGGCTACTATCTCACAGCCAAATTGATCCAAGGGACCAACTCAACATCGGTCAAGTGGAAGCCGGGCGTTAACGGAAGATACAGGATCTCCGTTTATGTTCCCGGAGGAGCTACAGCCACGAATTTACAATACAGCATCAGTAGCGATGGTAACGCAGGAAATCTCGTTGCCTCCAATGCCATCAATCAGAGCGTCAATAATAACAATTGGGTTCAAATAACCGACAACAATGGTGTAAATCTCACGGTACAGGGTTATGTAGAATTGAATTTGGCATCGGCATTTAATGCCGCCTCCATTACCGGGGACATGTGGGTGGGTTTTGACGCGGTGAAGTTTGAAAACATTGATGGAGCCGGTATAAGCGACCAAAATTCGGGAGAACAATGTCCAAATTTTCATGATGTCACTCCTCAGGAATGGTATTGGCCCTACATTACCAGATTAGCGACGGACGGGATTATAAACGGTTATCTCGATGGGAACTTTAGACCTAATAATCAGATCAATCGTGCCGAATTTCTAGCTATTCTTCTAAAAACAGCTTTTCCTAATTTTGATTTCGACAGCTATCAGCCACAAGCTCCCTTTTTTCAGGACATCCCCTACGATGATGATGATGATCCCGATAAAATCCCCTGGTACTTGAAAAAGGTTTACTACGCACGAGATCAGCAAATTGTAAAAGGTTACGCAGAAGGAACCGCCTGCGATGGATCAAACGACCCAGGGCGAATTTATTTTTGTCCGGCAAACCCCATCAATAGAGCCGAAGCCAGTAAAATGATCGTCAATACATTTGGCTTAGAACCCTATGAGGTTGGGGACAAAAATTTATTCAGTGATGTCGTGTTCGGAAGTGATTGGTTTTATTCCTCTGTCTACGCTTGCGCACTTCGTGAGGATGAAAGCGGGGAGTTGGATCCCATTGTGGAAGGCTATCCCAATGGAACCTTTGGGCCTGGCCAGATTATTACCCGGGCGGAAGCCGCCAAGATGATCTGCATTGCTGAGAATGGCAAGGCTGGTTGTAATGCCACCTGTCAATAATGATGTCAAACAAGTCACTCCATAGGTTAGTTTTTATTCTCACTTTCGGGTGGCTGGGCTGGGGCCTAGCTTCACCAGCTTTAGCAGCGCTTGCAAGGCCCCAATTGTCTAGCCCGGCTAATAATGCCGTCAATCAATCAAAAACAGTGAGGTTGGATTGGAATAATGTAGGTGGAGCCACTGTTTACCGTGTTTTTGTCGCCCCTGACCGAAATACCCTCAGCAATTTAGATAACGTGACACGGATTTGTAATGGATGCGTCATCAATGAAACTCCCAATGTGAGCTTTTATGATGTTCCCAATGGAAGGCTACGTGGAGGAACAACTTATTATTGGATGGTCCGTGCGGGTTCTCCAAACGATGGAAGCCCTAATTCGCTCATTTGGAGTTTTACAACGGGAACCATCACCAATGTGAGGCCTTCCAATGGCGACTATACCATTGGTGGACAGATGACAGCGACATGGTCTTACAATGCCGCTCCTGCCAACAACGGGATGATCATTTCCATCAAGAGAGATTGGTGTAATGCAAATCCTTGTAACGCAGGCGATAAAAATTGGCGTCGGCTAGCTGTAGGCACATCCAATGATGGAACGCAAACTGTCACCATCGATGCCGATGTGAATCCTGCCAACGACTGGCGCGCTTATGTCGCTGATTCCGTAGACAATGTCACCTTTGCTGCCGCCCCAGGAACCATTAACCTTCGAAGAATAATCACCAACGTCCAACCCACAAACGGCACTTATAATGTTGGTACGCAAATGACGGTAACATGGTCTTACAATGCCGCTCCTGCAAATAACCCGATGGTCATTTCCATTAAAAGAGACTCCTGTATCGTGAATGGCAATGAGACGTGCAATGTTGGGGATGCCAACTGGAGACGGCTTGCTGCAGGCACATCCAATGATGGAACACAGACCGTGAACATAGATGCCAATATCAATCCAGCCAACAACTGGCGCGTTTATGTCGCTGACTCAAACGATGGATCCGTCTTTGCGGCGGCCCAAGGTACGATCACCATTAATCGAAGACCCATCACCAATGTTCAACCATCCGGTGGCCAATATGCTCTTGGCGCGCAAATGACAGTCACATGGTCCTATCCCGATGCTCCTGCAAACAACCCGATGGTCATTTCCATTAAAAGAGACTCCTGCATCGTGAATGGCAATGAGACATGCAACGCCGGTGATGCCAATTGGAAACGGCTTGCTGTAGGCACATCCAATGATGGAACACAGACCGTGAACATAGATGCCAATATCAATCCAGCCAATGATTGGCGCGTTTATGTCGCTGATTCAAACAATCCGGTCATGGTTACGGCCGCTCAAGGAACTATCAATCTCATCCAAAGAATCATCACCAATATCCAGCCCACAAATGGCACTTACAATGTGGGCGGGCAAATGACGGTAACATGGTCTTACAATGCTGCTCCTGCAAACAACCCGATGGTCATTTCCATTAAAAGAGACTCCTGTATCGTGAATGGCAATGAGACATGCAACGCCGGTGATGCCAACTGGAGACGGCTTGCTGTAGGCACATCCAATGATGGAACGCAAACTGTCACCATCGATGCCGATGTGAATCTTTCCGATGATTGGCGTGTTTATCTTGCAGATTCAAACGATAATTCGACCTTTGCGGCGGCGGCTGGGACAATCAATCTCCTCCGATGGAGAATTACCAATATACGACCGAGAAGCGGATCGTTCATCCTTGGAGGACCAGTTACGGTCAGTTGGTCCTACAGAAACGCCCCTCCCAATATCCCCATGCTCATCTCCATCAAGCGGGATTCATGCGTTGTCGATGAAAGGGATAATTGTAATCCAGGAGATAGAAATTGGAGAAGGCTTGCCATCGTAACGCCCAACGATGGGGTTGAAGTTTTAGCGATTGATGCGGATGTGAATCCAGCCAATGACTGGCGATTTTATGTTGTCGATTCCAATAACCCCTCGACGGTTGCTGCAGCTTTGGGCACCGTGACCATTGCAGAGGGACAAGCTAATGCCCGGGGTCAACGATGTATTGGTCATAACTATGAACAAAGACCGCCAGTTAACGGGGTAAGGCCTCCTTCACTGCGAGTCATACCTGATGCAACGGAGGTCAATGAAGGGAATACGGTAGCAATCACAGCCAACGCCTTTGTGGACGAAGCAAACGGCGGCCGCGCCTTCTTTTACTGGTGTACGGATAAGGGATGGTTTTTGCCGGACCCCAATTCTTTGGACAATCGCCGCGTCATTTTTATAGCCCCCAATGTGACCGGAGGTGATGCCACAGCGAGAATTCGGGTCAGAGTCGGAGATACCTTGGGGTACATCGATCAAAAAACAATTTCCTTAACAATAAGAGATGTTGTTGTGAGCGACCCTGCTGATCCTTCTCCGAGAGTGAGCATTGCCAATCCTGGCATAGTGATGACCGAGGAGCCTTATCGCATTTCTTTTAATGTGAGTGATCTTAATGCCCGTGGCGAAGACTCCACAGCTCAACTCACGACCGATTTGTATCTAATCGACAATGGGGTTCAAATCCCCATTGTGAGGGGCCTCGGCGGCGATGTCAGCTCCTTCACATGGATGCCTTTCCGACCTTCCACTTATCAATTAAGAATTGTCACCACCGATGGAAATTCAACGGCCACGGCAACAACAAATAATTTCAATGTCATTCAATCCTATTCAATAGAGGGATATGTCATCGCCTTGGATGGCTCTCCTATTTCGAATGTGGCGGTTACCCTTAATGGTCAAATTACAGTTTTGACGGATTCCTCAGGTTATTACAGGGTGGACCTTCCGGCGGGAGGCCAATATTCCACCATCGCCCGCAAAACGGGTTTCTATTTTGGTGATCCCATCGCAGCCGTTGTGGGAGCCAACGATCCCCACGTTCGAGTGGATATCCGCGAAGTTCTCGCCCCTGATTCGGACGGCGACGGCATTCCTGATGCCAATGATAATTGCCCCGAAAATAGCAATCCCGATCAGACTGATATCGATGCGGATGGTTTGGGAAATGCCTGCGATAATGATGATGATAATGATGGCGTTCCTAACAACGAGGATGCCTTCCCAAATGATCCCAATGAATCAGCGGATACGGATGGAGATGGAGTGGGAGATCGAGGGGATAATTGCCCTCTGCTCGCTAATCCACAACAATCTAACTTTGATAACGACGGGCAAGGGGACCTGTGCGATGCTGATGATGACGGCGATGGGATTGGCGACGGAAGTGATTTGTGCCCTCTCACTCCAGCAGGAGATGAAACCAGTCCTGTAGGTTGCGGACCCAACCAGAACGCGTGCGCCTCCTTGGTTGACATTGCAGGCCACCGTTTTGAGAGTGAGATTTGTGCCTTGGTAAATGCAGGGCATTGGCCGATCAAGGTGGGCCAGACAAAATTCAGACCGGATGATTTAGTCACGCTTAAAGAGGAAATCGATACTCTCATTAATGCCGGCGGATTCCGGGAAACTGCCTTGGCCTTTGAAGGCGGATTTTGTGAGAATGATCCCATCATGTCCTTTGCCATTAATCGGAGGATTCTCAAAGCGGGGGCCTGTCCCAACCCTGAGGCCAAACGAACCCGAGCCGGATTGATCGTGGAGTCAGGACGCGCCATGTATAAGCAAGGCCAGGAAGAAGCCATTCACTTTGGTAATTTAAGTCAATTTTATAATGGGCCGGATATTGCGGGGCTAGCGGTACCCTATGGTATTTCAAGTACCTATTTCAAAGTAGCCTTCATGTTGGATGCGCTGGTAGATTGGAATGAGAACATGGATCCCGCAGTCAGCGTTTATGGGAAACAAACAGTATCAAAGGGTGAATCGGCCTTGATCATTTATCGAATGCTGGAACTTGGCAATGACGAGGAGGAAATCGACATTCCTGAGCATGTCCCTCTTTTGAACCACGCTCAACAAACTGCCCAGTGGCCTTTGGATTATGATGTGGATCGTCCCATGGGCCGGGGTGATTTGGTGGGTTTGGGGATGCGCTTGATGAGGGAGGAGGGTTGTCTGGAATATGACGAGGCCCCGGCTAATCCATTTTCCAACATACCCGATGACTATCCCTACATTGCCGATCTCAATGAAGCCGCCTTACAGGGGGTCATCCGGGAGGGTGAAGGTTTTTCAAGTGGTGAACCTGGAACATGGGTCTATCGGATTGACTCCATTTTTGATCGAAGGGCCGGGGCCATTTGGTTGTACAGAATTTTAAGGGAAGCATGGCAAGCTGGATTATGTCCCGATAAACTCGACTGCTGGCAAATTTACTCGGCAAACAAAAATGAGGTATTTTTTGCGGAAGACGACATTTTAGCGAGAAGATTCGCCTATCAAGCTGTTTGCGATTATGTTTTGGGGGGGCTTCCATTGGCAAGAGTTGGTTTGGACGGTTTGATTGACACCGATTTTGAAGCAGTGGCCGAAGCAGAAGAAACTTTGGTTACTATTTATCGAATGCTTCAGGTTGAACCCTAAGAATTATTTTCGTTGATAATCACCCCCGATAAAATATCTTGCCTACCCTTTGATTGATGAATGGACAAGGAAACCAGACTTAAGGCCAAAGCCAAAGCGGCAATGTCAAAATTGTAAAGAATTAACCCTGAAAAACTTAAAGCGAAAGCCAAGTCCGCCATCGATTTTTTGGATAGGGCGAGGCTGATACAAGCTAAAATCAAGGAAACTCTCCCGAAAAATTGCAGATAGATGAAGTAACCTATTTCATCCCGTATTTCGCACAGGAAATGAGTTTGAATGGCACATATTTCCACAAGGGATGCCGACTCCATTAATTGTTTTCGAATCAGTAAACTTGCAAAAATTACCACGACAGATCCCAAGCATAAAACGAAAGGGGGTTTTTTGAAAAAATCGCGTGGCCTGAGAATTCTTAGAGTGGGAATCAGGCATACGACGATCCAGCCAATTGCTTGCAAGTTGTAGAAAGTTTCGTTCCATAAAGTAATTAAGGAAGAAACAAAAAGAGCTTGAAGTAAAAGTTTCCAGGAAGAAGCTTTGGGATCATTCCATATCAAACACAAAAGAGAAGGAATTAAAAAGACGGCCGTCGGAAAACTTCGATAGCGCCCATCAAAGACAAACCCCAGCGAAGTAACAACAAGCAAAAGAAGAGTGCATAGCTTCAAGGCATTAAGAATGGCTGTATAGCGATGAGAGATTTGTTTTTTAAGTAAAAGAGGGACTCCCGCAAAAAAACATAGAGATGACAGGATGAAGAGGAGGGTTGCCCAAAAATATTCCATGCCATTGCGAAGAATGAGATGGTTATCGTAGAGCTGATATAAAAAAGATGTTGTGAATGCAAAACACCAAACGGCAATTTGGATTAATTGGAGGGTGCCTGAAAAATGGCAGAATGCGATGAGAATAAAAATCATGGAAAGAATGAGGGCACTTAAAAGAAACCATTTTTGATAATTGATAAACGAAACGGGCCCTTCAAAAACACCCTTTTCTAAGCGCGTTTCGTTATAAAGTCCCCAATATCCACCCACGGCTCCCTCATTATTTCGCTTCCAGGGTTGGTCGAAGGCTTCGATTAAATTGTAATCCCATCCTTTTCCCTTGGCCAAGGCCACAAAACCACGGACGTAACGGGCTTGATTTATAGGGGATGCAAAGGCGGCTTCACGCGGCCTTCCCCAACTTGGCCATCCGGTTTCTCCGATCAAAATTTTATTTTGTGGAAATTTACTCTGAAGTTTTTTGTAAATTTTTTCCACGTGGTTCATGGCGCCTTCAATGCCAACAGGGTCATCCTCCCAATAAGGCAGGATGTGGATCGTTACAAAATCAACATGAGGGGCCAGTTGGCTATATTTTAACCAAAACTCCCAAACATCGGCATAGGTTACGGGGATGGAGGGAAGTTTTGCTTTCACTTCATTGATATATTCAATGAGAAGGGTGGGAGGAACCTCCTTGCGAAGGAGGGTTTCATTGCCGACAATGATGGCTTTGATGGTTTCCGGATATTTTTTGGCTAATTCTATTGCTGTTGAAATTTCTCTTTTGGTGTCTATGGGGTTGGCGTTCACCCAAATTCCCAACATGAGTTTCATTCCCAATTTTTCAGCGGCATAAGGGACATATTCCAGGCCACCAACAGAGTAAGTGCGTACACAATCAAAGCGCCCAGAAAGTATTTTTAAATCATCTTCGATTCTCTTGTCAGGAATGACAACCCCCCATGTCCAAGGCCCTTCGTCATTGATGAAGGGAGTGTAAGAAACACATTGGAGTCGTTGATCTGGAGAGATTTCTGGTTCGGGAATGGTTTGGGGTTTTTCTAAAAAGAAAAAAACTAATACGAAGGCAGAAAACGCACAGAAAATGGCCAACATTTTAAAAAAGAACATTTTCATTGAGAACGCACCTTCAAAAGCCACTCCATGATTTTCTTTTCATAGCCTATTCCATCCGGTTCGTAATATTTTTTGTCTTTGAGTCGATCAGGCAGATGTTGCTGGATGACGATATGGTCTTTTCTGTCATGAGCATACTGATAATTTTTTCCGTAGCCCATTTCCTTCATCATTTTTGTGGGGGCGTTTCGTAAATGCATGGGAACAGGAAGAGGGCCGTAAGTATGCACATCGGCTTTTGCTTTTTTGTAGCCTGCGTATGAGGCATTACTTTTTGGGGAGCTAGCCAAGTAACTAGCGCACTGAGCTAAAGGGATCCATCCTTCAGGCATGCCCACAAAGTCAAAGGCCTGCATGCAGGAGATGGCTACGTTTATGGCATCAGGGTTGGCGTTTCCGATATCTTCGCTTGCAAAAATAACCATGCGTCGGGCGACAAAAAGCGGTTCTTCACCGGCTTCCAACATGCGTGCCAAGTAATAGAGGGCGGCATCGGGATCGGAGCCACGCATGCTTTTGATGAAAGCAGAAATAACATTGTAGTGTTCTTCACCAGACTTGTCGTAATGAAGGGCCCTCTTGTCGAATATTTTTTCGACATCAGCTAGTTCGATGATTTGCCCCGGCTTGCTTAAAGTGGCAATCGTTTCCAGGGTGTTCAATAGAAATCTCGCGTCGCCTCGGGATGTTTCACATAAAAATTTTCGGGCTTCCAAAGAAAGTTTTAAATTCAATGATCCAAGCCCATGCTCTGCATCATTTAAAGCTCGTTCAATCAGCTTGTCCAGGCCTTGCTCGGCAAGCGGATTTAAAGT